>CALRWU020000368.1:0-4130 GCA_943371945.1 Azorhizobium sp. AG788 | reverse complement strand
TACGGTCCGTTCGTGATGAACACGGCGGACGAGATCCGGCAGGCGATAGTCGACTATCAGGCTGGACGCATGGGTGTCGTTGCCGGTTAACACGCTCGCCCGTGCCTGAATCGTTCGCTCGCAATGCCATCTCCGTGTTTCGTGATTCTCCAAACCGGAGGCGCCGCTTCCCGTAAGGGCAAATCAGGCGTATCTTGTGTCGATCGGGGAGTTGGACGTGATCACCTGGATGCACCGCATGAGTAGGAGGCTCGGCGCAATCGCGCTGCTCGCTCTGCTTGTGCGCGCGGTCCTGCCGGCCGGCTTCATGTTGGCAGAGGCAGACACCGGATCCGGCCGTTATCTCACGCTCGAACTGTGCGATGCGCATGGCGGCGTGCCGAAAGTTGTCGATCTCGACACCGGCAAGATCATGGACGCGCCTGTCAAAGGGCAGGCGTCCAACGACCAGCCTCCGTGTGTCTTCTGCGCCAGCGTTGTCGCGATGGCGTCTCCCGAACCGGTCGTCGAACTGATCAAGTTCGTCGCCGAGCATGGCGTGGATTTCATTGAAATTCGCGACTTGGCCCCAGGACGTGGCATTGCCGCGCCGCCGCCGCCGTCCACCGGACCTCCCATCAGCATCTGATCGTACGGCCGCCCGCCAGCTGAGCTGGATATGGCGGCTTTGCGTTTCGCCCACCCCGAAAGCTCTGCGGATTCGATCTGCGAGCGCCTGAGGTTATAGCCGCTGAACGCGCGGATGCCTCGGGGAACGGGCGTGGTCCTTGCTGATCAGGATCCAGAAAGACACTTCATGTCCCCGAAATTCCACCTACGTTCGTTCTGCGCCGCATCCGGCATGGCCTTCGCGGCCGCCGGCGTGCTGGCGAGCCCCGCCATCGCTCAGTCCGGGCCGCTGGAAGACCAGTCCAGCCGCGACACTGTCATCGTCACAGCCAAGGCCGATCCCGAGGATCCGCCAGTCGTCGCCGCAGCGCGTGAGCGCCTGTCGGAAACGCCGGGCGCCGTGGCTGTGGTATCGTCTGAAAGCTATGCCGGCCGCTATGCGCCGGGGCTGTCTGACATGCTCCGCGACGTGCCAGGCGTCTACATCCAGAAGAAGTTCGGCGGCGATACGCGCCTGTCCATTCGCGGCTCGGGCATTGGCAACGCCAACCACCTGCGCGGGACGCTGGTGGCGCAGGACGGTATGCCGCTGAACGAGGCGGATGGCTTTGGCGACACGCAGCTGATCGATCCGTCGATCGCGCGCTACACCGAAGTCCACAAGGGGGGCAATGCGCTGCGCTATGGCGGTGCGTTGCTGGGCGGCGCGATCAACATCATCACGCCGAACGGCAAGACGATGCCGGAGAACGGTCTCATCCGGCTCGAAGGCGGCCAGTACAACACCCTGCGCGCGCATGCCGAAGTCGGCGGTACGATCGGGCAGTGGGACGGGTTCGCGGCTGCGACCGGTCAGACCATGAATGGCTGGCGCCAGCAGAGCGAAGGCCAGTGGCAGTTCGGTTCCACCAATGTGGGCTATACGTTCGGCGACGAGCAGGAAGTGCGCGCCTATGTCAGCGGCGGGTACATACATCAGGAAATCCCCGGCACGCTGTCGCTGCAGGACGCGCTGAGCAATCCGGAAAAGGCAAACCCGACCAATGTCGGCAATGGTGTCACGGCGGGCAATTACCAGCGCGACCAGAGCGTGCTGCGCGGGGCGCTGCAGACGCACTGGCGCCTCGATGGCAATACGGTGCTCGAGGGCGGCGTCTACACCACGTGGAAAGAGCTCGATCACCCGATCTTCCAGGTCATCGACCAGCAGAGCAACAACTGGGGCGCTTTCGCGCGCATCGATTGGAAGGGCGATCTGTTCGGTCTCAAGTCCGACCTGTTCTACGGCGCGTCCTATCGTTCTGGCGAGAACGACGCCAAGCAGTGGGTCAACCTCAACGGCTCCAAAGGCGGGCTGACGGCGCAAAGCCAGCAGGACGCGACTGGTCTCGACGTGTTCGCCGAGGGCCGGTTCTTTGTGGCTGACGGCTTCGCGCTCGTCGCCGGGGGCTCTTATGGCCGTGCGGAGCGTGATTATGCCAGCCGGCCGCCGAGCGCAGTCGTTGTCACCGACAGCGAAACATATGACTGGTTCGCGCCCCGCGTCGGCTTCCTCTGGCAGAACGCTGATGGCGCGCAAGTCTATGGCAACATCACCCGCTCGGTCGAGCCGCCGAACTTCGGAGCGCTTGCGCCAACAACAGGCGGTTTCCAGCCATTGCGGGAACAGGACGCGTTGACGGCCGAGCTCGGCACGCGTGGCCGAATGGGTGGTCTTACCTGGGATCTCGCCGTCTATCGCGCCGAGATCGACAACGAGCTGCTGACCTTCATCGTAAACCCGGCGCAAGGCATCCCGGCTGCGACGTTCAACGCGCAAGATGGTACCATGCACCAAGGCGTTGAGGCGGGCGTCGACTGGGAGATCGTGAGCGGCCTGCGTCTGCGTCAGACCTACATGTGGTCAGACTTCAAGTTTACCGGTGATCGCCAGTATGGCGACAATAACCTGCCGCTCGTGCCTGAGCATCTCTATCGCGCCGAGCTGAAGTGGAGCGGGGCCGATGGCTTGTGGATCGCGCCATCGGTCGAATGGTCGATGACGGATACGTGGGTCGACTACGCCAATACGTTCAAGGCCCCGTCCTATGGCGTGGTGAACCTCAGCGTCGGCAAGGATTTCGGCAATGGCGTCACGCTTTATGTCGATGTTCGCAATCTGCTGGACGAGGAATACGTCTCCAACTTCACCCCGCTTGTGAACTGGAACAACGCCACTGCGCCGGGCGCCCGCAACATCTTCTTCCCGGGCGATGAACGGTCGGTCTATGGCGGCCTGACGTTCGCGTTCTGAGGGGAGAGCGAAAATGAAAAGCGCGGTCGAAACACGCGAGCCGGAAAGCCGGGATGTAGCAGGCAAGGGCGCTCTCTATCGAACGCTCTGGCGCTGGCATTTCTATGCCGGATTGATCTGCATTCCTTTCGTGATCTGGCTGGCGGTGACAGGGTCTGCCTACCTGTTCCGCCCACAGCTCGAAGGTTGGTTCGACCGCGACTTTTCCTCACTCGAACGCACGGGGAATCCGGCCAGTCAGCAGCAGATCGTGGACGCGGCGCTCGCGACGCGTCCGGGCTCGACGCTGGCAGCCATTGTGCTGCCGGAACATGCGGACGATGCCGCCCGCGTGGTGATCTCCGATCACGGCGCGCGCACGCGGGTCTATCTGCACCCCGATACTTTGCAGGTGATGAAAACGCGCGATGAAGGCAACACGCTTGAGCGCGCGATTTTCCGCCTGCATGGCGAGTTGATGATGGGGCCGAACGGATCCTATCTTGTCGAGCTAGCAGCCTCTTGGGCGATCGTGATGATCCTCTCGGGGCTGTATCTCTGGTGGCCGCGCAGCGCCAAGGGATTGGGCGGCGTGCTCTATCCCCGCATCGGGCAAGGCGCGAAGCGTTTCTGGCGCGACCTACACGCGGTCGTCGGCATGTGGGTATCGGTGTTCGCGCTGTTCCTGCTGGTCAGTGGTCTGCCATGGGCGACAGTGTGGGGCAGTGCGTTCAAGTCCGTCCGCGCGATTACCGGCACGGCGGCGGTCACGCAGGACTGGAAGCTCGCAGGCGACAGTGAGCATGCCGAACATATGGACCATGACATGGGCGGCATGGCTGGCATGGAGCATATGTCCCATGGCGTGTCGCTTGATACGATCATCACCAACGCGACAGCGCAAAACCTTGCACCGCCTGTGCTGATCACGCCGCCGAGCAAGAAGGACCCTAACTGGTGGGCGAAGTCGGATGCACAGAACCGCCCGGCGCGCGCGGATGTCGCGCTGTCGGCAATGACGGGTGAGGTGCTGGCGCGCAAGACGTTCGGCGAAAAGCACATCATCGACCAGATCGTCGGCGTCGGCATCGCCGCGCATGAGGGTCAGCTGTTCGCGCCTCTCAACCAGGTGCTCGGCGTGCTCACGGCGCTCGGCCTCGTCACGCTCTGCGTCAGCGCCTTCGTGATGTGGCGACGCCGCGCGCCGGCAGGCGTTCTGGGGGCGCCGCCGCCTATTCCGGATGCAAGG
>CALRWU020000367.1:0-4135 GCA_943371945.1 Azorhizobium sp. AG788 | reverse complement strand
CCACTGGTTGCCGGTGTGGATTTCCCACTTGCCGTCCTTCTCCAGCGCGAGCGCGTTCACGGGCTCCATGGGGAAGTGGAGGGCTGTGGCGGTGGTGTATTCCGCCTCGATCGTGGATTTCGCAGAGCGGAAGGCAGCAGCCGTATCCGTGTTGCCGGTCGGCAGGACGGAGCCTTTTTTCGGATCGGCGATCAGCTTGCGGCTGTGATCCTGGATGTCCTTTTCGGAAACATTGGTTGTCGGCGCTTGCTGGTATTCGAGCGTGATCGCCTTGGCGGCTTTCTTCGCGGCATACCAGCTGTCGGCGATGACGACGGCCCAGCCGGGGACTGTGTTCGACGGGTCCTTCAGGACGACGGTCTGGAGGTAGCCTTTGATCTCCTTCGCGGGGGCATCCATCACATAGTTGACCTGGCCGCCATTCCGCGTCGGCGGGATGATCGGGTAGCCGTAGACCATGCCGTCGGCTTTTGCGTCGATGCCGTAGACGGCGGCGCCAGTGGTCTTCTCGACGACGTCGAGCGAGGTGACGGGCTTGCCGATGAGCTTGCGCTGGTCGGCTGACTTGAAGGTGATCTTGGCGAGCTCTTCAGGCGTGTAGGTCTTGGTGAGACCGCCGCGGCGGACGATTTCCTTGAAGGAAATTTTCTTGTCGCCCGAGACGATCTCGCTGTTGGCGGCGGAGCATGTGGCGGGGTCGACGCCGAGCGCTTTGGCGCCAGCCTCGATCATCGCTGCGCGGCCGGCAGCTCCGGCCTGGCTGTAGAGCGGATAGGTCTGCCAGACGGACCAGGAGCCGCCGGTGACCATGAGGCCCCACTTCGGATCCGAGTCGACGTGGTTGATGCGGACATCTTCCCACTTCGCTTCGAGTTCGTCGGCGAGAATGCGCGCGAGCGACGTGCCGACATGCTGGCCCATCTCGGCGCGGATGATGTTCACGGTGACGATGCCGGCATTGTCGATCGCGTACCATTGCGTCGGCTCGTAGGCCGGGGCGGTGCTCGCGGTTTCTGTCTGGCTGCAGGCGGTGAGGAAGGAGAAGGCGACGCCGGCGCCGGCTGTCGCGACGAGGAAGCCGCGGCGCGAGAGAACGGGGGCTTCGATGCTTTCACGGAGTTTCATGTGATCAGCCTGCCTTCATTGCGTTGGCGGCCTGACGGACAGCAGCGCGGATGCGCGTGTAGGTCATGCAGCGGCAGAGGTTTCCGGTCATCTGCGCGTCGATGTCGGCGTCGGAGATGCTGGGATTGTCCTTGAGGACGGCGGCGGCCTGCATGATCTGGCCGGACTGGCAGTAGCCGCATTGGGGGACTTGCAGGTCCTGCCAGGCTTTCTGGACCGGATGCTGCCCTTTGGGGTCGAGCCCTTCGATGGTGACGATCTCGGCGCCTTCGACGGCGCTGAGCGGGGTGACGCAGGAGCGGGCCGCCTTGCCGCCGATGTGGACGGTGCAGGCGCCGCACATGCCGATGCCGCAGCCGAACTTGGTGCCGGTGAGCCCGGCCTCATCACGAATGACCCAGAGGAGGGGTGTGTCGGCTTCCGCCTCCACCGTCATCTTCTTTCCGTTGAGTGTGAAGCTCGTCATGCCGACTCCTCCGAGCGATGCAGCGCGGAGCCATGTTTGCCGGTTGTTGCACCCTGTCCAGCGGTCGAAATGAGAGAATTTACCTCAAAAAACCAACGGTTTCCGCAAAATACGCAACGGTATGAAGGGGCTGGCCTCACCGTTATGTTTGACAGCGAACAGCGAAATTTTTTCAGTGCCTACGATGACTGGCCGACGAGCCGTGGGATCGGGTCGCCAGAAAGAAGAAGCCGCCGTCTGCGTGCGCAAACAGCGGCTTCATTCAATCGGATACTTTTGATCAGTGCGGCGCGGGCGTCGCCGGGGCTGGCGTTGCGGGTGCGCCCGGGGCGGGGGCCGGAGTTGCGCCCGGTGCGGCAGGCGCTGCGCCTTCGGCCGGCGGCGTTGCTGCGCCTTCGGCCGGAACAACTGTGCCTTCCGCCGGAGCCGTCGCGGACGGCGGCAGCGGGGCGGGGATCGGGAAGCTCTCGCTGCCGTTCGCGCGCAGGAAGGCGATCAGGTTGATGCGGTCTTCCTGGCCGGTCATGCGGCTGTTGATGCCGGCGAAGTTCATCAGCGTGCCGGAGGCATAGCCTTTCGGGCGCTCAAGGAAGCGATCGAGATGGTCGTAGTCCCACACCGAACCGTCGGCGCCTTTTTCGGTCAGCGAACCGGCGCCTGCAGAATACTTGAAGCCCTCGTGCGACGCGATTTTGCGGCCGAGAACCCCGTACAGGTTCGGGCCTTGCAGGTTCGGTCCGCCAGAATCGAAGTTGTGGCACTGCAGGCATTTTTTGTGCTGCTCTTCGCCCTTGGCGATGTCAGCGGAGGCCAGCAGCAGGCCGTAGTCGCGCGGACCTTCCACGGGCGCGTCTGTCGCGGGGCCCGCAGCGGCGGCAACTTCGACGAAATAGCCGGGCTTTTCATGTTCGGTATGCTTGAACAGGGCGTGCGAGGCCTCATTGAGGCCGATCAGCGCGAGGCCGGTTCCAAGGACGCAAAACGCGATCTTGTTGAAGCCCAGATCACTCATGGCTCGGTCCTGCTCCAGTCAAAAAAGCGTGCAAAACCGGCTCGATTCGTAGCCGCGCGCGCGACGCTTTCTTGCATTTCAGCGGGCAGGCGGCAACCGCGATGGGCCCGGCGAAATGACGCACAGCGGGCAGGCGCCGCTCTCACCTAACCCCCTATTTCTGTTGCCGAGTTCGGGTCGGGCGGGGCATAGAGGCGGCCATGAACAAGATCGCTTTTCAGGGGGAGTTGGGCGCCAACTCCCATATCGCCTGCCGCGACGTCCATCCGGACTTCGAGCCACTGCCGTGCCCGACCTTCGAGGATGTGTTCCAGGCGGCGGCGACCGGCGAAGCGCAACTCGCCATGATCCCTGTGGAGAACTCGATCGCGGGGCGGGTGGCGGACATCCACCACCTGCTGCCGACCTCGCCGCTGCAGATCATCGCCGAGCACTTCATGCCTATCCGGTTCCAGCTGATGGGACTGCCGGGGGCGAAGCTGGCGGACATCAAGGGGGCACACAGCCACATCATGGGGCTGGGGCAGTGCCGGAACTTCCTGCGGACGCGTGGGATCGTTGCAAAGACGAGTTCGGATACGGCCGGGGCTGCGCGCGAAGTGCGCGATCTCGGCGATCCGACGCAGGCGGCGATCGCGCCGCGGCTGGCGGCAGAGGTCTATGGCCTGGATATCCTCGCGGAGAACATCGAGGACCACGCGCACAATACGACGCGCTTCGTGATCATGAGCCGCGACGCGTCTGTTCCGGACAAGACCGAAGGGACGAACTGGGTGACCGCGTTTGTCTTTCGCGTGCGCAACGTTCCGTCGGCGCTCTACAAGGCGATGGGCGGGTTTGCGACCAACGGCGTCAACATGACGAAGCTGGAGAGCTACCAGATCGGCGGCTCGTTTTCGGCGACGCAGTTCTATGCCGAGGTCGAGGGCCATCCGGACGACGTGAACCTGCAACGAGCGCTCGAGGAGCTCGGCTTCTTCTCGACGCAAGTTCGGCATCTGGGCGTGTTCGCCGCGCATCCCTTCCGGTCGCGCGCGAACGCGGTGGGCTGAGCGGCGCCGGCGCGCCACATCTTAGGAAATTTGTAGCCGCCTGAGCCACGCCGCGAGCCGGCCATCTCTCGAACACAATTGCGAAGTGTTGTTCGCTCGCCGTTTGACGCCATGGGGCTTTCTCAAGGCAATTCAAGCCCTGTTGCGCGGCTGAATTTCGATTGTGCAGTATACAGACTGTATTCGCGTGTCTGGCGTATGCGCCGACACGTTGCGGCCCCATACCCCAAGAAAATCTTCGCTGGATTTACTGGGTGTTGCTCTTCGGTCACCTGACGAGGATTAAACCGCAACTACTGAGGAACTGGTTTGAGTCGTACCTATTTAGTCAGGCATATCGACCCGTGCTGGGTGGATAGTAGGTCGCGGCGATCGCTTCATGGCGGGACACGGGACCGGTTCTAACAACCTGAGCGGGTATGACTGTCGGGATCACGCACTCCCTTCGGAACCCGCTCCAGATCCAACTGGAGTTTTCCC
>CALRWU020000366.1:0-4139 GCA_943371945.1 Azorhizobium sp. AG788 | reverse complement strand
GCAAAGGCAAAAACCGAGGGAAAGTATAAGGGCCGAAAGCGCGAGATCGACGTCGCGGAGGTTCAGGCCCTGAAGACGCAGGGCATTGGGCCTACGGACATCGCCAAGCGGCTTAAGATCGGCCGAGCAAGCGTCTACAGAGCTCTTGCAGACACGTTGGCACGGTGAGAGGCCTTCTAGATAGCGTGTGAGGGGCAAGCGGGGGGACTACACGCCCTGAAGCCAGACGAGTGCATCAGGCAGAATTGTCAGATTAACTCGGCGCGGTTCAGCGGGGCTCTCGACAAACCCCCGGTGGCGGTCACGCGACCGCCGTGCTCCAGGCAACTTCCGTGCACGCGCGTCGTACACGCAGGGCTCCGCGGCTCAGCAGATTGAACCGCCCCGATAACCCCGGAGGCCATTTGGTTTTAGTTACGCGGCGATAGCTGTTTCCTCCAGCGAGGCAAAGCATGCGTCCTCTGCCTCGGCGGGTGGGCTGTTGCCGATGGCCTCAAGCAGCTGACCTGCCCAGACCATTCGCGCTAAGCGCACTGCGAATGGCAGGGTCGCCCGTGAATTGCCTGTCGCTCCGGCTCCGCCAATCAGGCGGGACATCGCCCAAGAAGCGACATTCCAGTCTCGCGCTTTCCTTACCCCAAGGCAGCGCGAACCTAACCGCCAAACTCTAATAGACGCTCCCGCAACCCGACGGAACGCTAGACAGCATGGAGACTTCAAGCGACCAAAATTCCCGATTGGAGCTGGCTTTGAGGCGTCAGCGGTACGTCATCCTGAGGTCCACAACCGCATAGGCGGGAGGCCTACAGAGGCTAGCCGTCCGGACGCCCATTGGAAGTGTGCTTGGCTGTCCGCCCTAGTCCGCCGCAAGGGGAAGAGGACGATGCTTCAGGATCCGCCCGCCTACACATGTCAGGAAGAAGCCTGCCGGGACGCCCATACCGACGGCTAGGAAGGGGCCTGCGGGGTTCGGAACGCGCCAGCTTGCCAAAATGAAAAGCGCCGGTGTGAGGACGACGCCAAGGATGATGACGATGCCGCCGATTATCTCAAATGCTCGGCCAACGTAACTCAGCAAGCTTGGGCGCATTCCAACCGAGGCATTTGCAACCTGTCTGTGGTTTGCTGCCATTGCTTCCCCGTCCCGCGCTTCCACCGTCATATTGTGCGCCAGACAGCCCGGTCGATGCTCGCCATAGGGAAAAATCCCTTCGCGAGCGCACGACGAGCCGAAGCGTCACAGTCCTCGCCAGCCTGGATCTGATTGATACGCTTCGCCACGACCGCCGTATTGCCCGGTCTGGACACCCAGAGGACGCCCGAGTGCCCGCGAATGCGAGCAGCGAGTTCGCGTTTGCCACGAGAAACCTTGGTCACAGCTTCCGAGATTTCCTGCGACCACACCATCGCGTCAGAGATTGCACCTGTGATGCCGTCCCAAGTGGAAAACATGACCACCGCCCCCTCCCCACATCTTCAACTAGAACAACCATACTCCTTCCACGGACCAGATTGCGTACGCTACCGGGCACAAGAGCAGACCTTCGGGGAAGAAACGCGGCGCAGAAATCACGCGCGATGACTTTGGTCCACTCCATCGCGTTTGACCGCACAGATGGCATCGCGACGACTTGGAGTTTTGTGGTTGTCAAAGTGATTCAACTCGGGTCCTTCAGCGAACAACCGGACCACCCATTACTCAGGAAGCGGCCACAATAGCAGCGTCGGCCCTCGACACACTCAACCTCACGGGGACTAGCCTGAGTTACCAATGGCTGCCGCGCTCGGAAGTTGCCGTTCGCTCCTGCCCTGCTGATCAGGCAAGAGATCGCCCAAACGCGGTCATTCGACAGCGAGCCGCCAGGCTATCCAGAATACAAATGGGGCTCCACTCAGATGAGCACGAAACGCCACAGGGCAGCTGGACCGGAGAGCCGGGCTGATCCGAAGTCGACTTTACTGACGCGCTTGCGGCGCTGTTGGCGAGCGCTGGACCAGCTGACGCATCACACCCATGAGCAGCGGCGCCGCCGCGAGAATCTCGCGCTCATCAAGCCCGCTTGAACCGTCCTTGTCGAACTCTGCAAATCTTGGTCCCAAAACGGGGCCCAGCATGCCGCCAAGCTCGTCCTTTTCTACAGTGTCGTTGAGATTGCCATCGAGCATGGCAATCAACGATGCGGCCGGCTGCAGCGGCGTCTGCGGAAATGGTTTGTCCGTCGTCTCACCGGTCCAGCGGTAGTAGAAAGATGTATAATGCATCTCCTCCCACGATTGCTCGCCATTGCGCACCGTTACCTTCGGATCGGGATTGGCCCGGTTGCGGACTGAGTTGTCGTACCAGTAGGTGACGACAACTTTCGAACCGGCAGGCGCCACGACTGGCTCGGCGAATGTGTATGTGCGCTGCCAGTTGAAGTCGTAGCGCGGCAGATTGATCAGCATCGTGCGCGCGCCATTCTTCGTTACCAGTTCAACGCGCGCGGCCCGCCCGCGATAATGCGTATGCAGAAAGAAGGCGTATAGGAGCGCTTCCTTGTCGAACCTGGTGTAGGCGGTCTCGGCGTGTAGTTCTTCGCCCGGCGGTATCTCAATGAACGCATCGATGATGCGCCCGTGTCGCATTGCGAATTTCGGCTTCTGATTCTCCGGATAGAAGTAAAGGCCCAAGCGGGAGCGATCCGTCGCCTCCTTGCCAAAGGGCGTGTAGTGCATCTGGAAGTTCAGCCCACCTCCCGGCGGCAGCTCGATGCCGATATCCGGTGGCAGAACAAAGGCATCTCCGCCTACGGCAAAGTCGCCATACGACGCTTCCCAGCGCTGCATCGCTTCCTGGCCACCACCCTTGGGCATGGACAGATAACCTCCGAGGATGTGATGCACGCCGCGTCGTTCACCTGGAAGATAGCTGGCGGCCCGGACCCAGCGCCGCTCGGACAAGGGATTCACAACAATCGGATACTGGTAATCGACCGCACCGGACGCAGGCAGCTTGAATTCAGGGATGTCGATGATCAGATCCGGGCGACCGAGCGGCCAATCAGCGGCAACATGCGCGGCCTTCACCAGGGGATCATCGCCCGACCCACGTTGGGCGCCCGCTTCCACCCAGTGCACCAGCGTACGCGCCTCATCGCTCGTCAGGTCCGGATTGGCGTGGAAAGCGCCGACCTTCGGATCGGGATGCCAGGGCGGCATGGTGTCGGTCCGAATGGCCTCACGGATCATCGGTGCGAAACCGCGTACGGCCTCATAGCTGTCCATCGCGAATGGACCGATGCCGCCAGCCTGATGGCAAGTCACGCACTTGCGTTCGAGTATCGGAGCGATGTCGGTGGCATAGGAAATCGCCAAGTGTTGATTGCTCCGGGTACGCTCGGGAAAGTCAAGAATTGAGCCTTGGGTGTCGACTATCTTGCTTGTTGGCAAGGAGCCCGCCTTCACCGCCGCCAGGGCCTCGGCAAGATAGCCTTCTGCAGGGAGTCGAGCGCCAGCTGCTGTGACTGGCCCAGCGTAGAGGACACGCAGCGTTCTTGGCTCAATCAAGCGAGCTTCGCCCGCAAACTTGAAGCCAAGCTGTTCGCCAGCGAACTGCAGATCGTCGTCGAGAACCGAGATGGTGTAACCCTGCGCCCGCGCCTCGGCTGCAATCTGTTCGCGCGTGTCGCCCAGGGAGGAATTGATCATCAGGAAGGCGACGTCAGGGTTCTCGTTCTTCAGTGCTTCCAGAGACTGTGCCGCCGCACGGGATGTCGGATCTGCGTTGAGCTGAGCCATCACCACTATGGCTTTCACGTCCACGAGTCGCAAAAGATCTTGCGCGATGCCTGTGTTGTCGACCAGGCGGAAGTTGTCGGCCCGGGCAGGTGCTTCGACTCGCTGACCCGCTTGTGGCCCGTTTGCACACGAAACGCCCGCGACCGACAGCGAGACGCCAAAAGCAGATGCAGCAATAATCCGAAGTTTCACGTTGTTCCCCTGATCGGTTTCTTCGCCAGAAAGCAGCTTGAACCACTGCACTCCACTTCTGTTCGCGTCCTTCACCTCACTGCGCGCTGGTCCTCATGCGATCTTGCACGCTTGTTGGAAATCCAGGCGCGGGTTGCGAGGCCAGAGCTTCTGGCTGTCCCCGTATCCCA
>CALRWU020000365.1:0-4142 GCA_943371945.1 Azorhizobium sp. AG788 | reverse complement strand
AGTCCATGTTTTGTAGGTATTGCCTGCGGCCGTCAGATAAAAGACGGCGTTCGAGGGGTCAGCGATGGCGGTGGACGTGTTGGCTGCGGTCAGGAGCGAGGTTGTGCCGCTGCCCTGCGTCACACCCCAGATGAAGACCGTGTCGCCGGCGCTGAAGTTGTGGTTCGCGTTCGTCTCGATGCGATACTTGCAGTCCGCCGTGTAGCATTCGGACGCCGTGCCGCCGGATGACCACGTCCTGAAGGTGGTTCCGTCAGTTCCGTTCAGAGTGAATTTATTGGCGTCACGCTGGGTGATGCCCCACGTTGTGCCCCAGGTATTGTTGTACACAGAACCAGAGCCGCTGACGCTCGTGCCGGTGATGTAGATCAGCGAGCTGCTGGAGAAGCCGTGATTGTTCGCAGTCACCTGCACCTCACACGCCGCATAAAGGCAACGTTGCACCGTCCCATTGGTCGAGTTGGTCAATGTGCCAGTCGGCGGCGCGACATACGCGCCCGTGTTGTAGTCCAGCAGGTTGAACGTGTACGGCGACGAACTCGTGCGGTCGGCGACCTTGAATTTGATGCTGGTGGTGGGCAGCGTGCTGTTCAGCGGGGTCTTGTAGCTGCCGTTGGTGATGCCGGTGATGTAGACGGTGTCGCCGTTCGCGTAATACGTGCCCGAGCCGGCCGAATAGGTAACCTGAATCCGGTTGCTGGATCCGCTCGTCACCTTGGTGATCTTGGTTATCGCGATCGCGCTGCCGTTCTTCCAGGTGATGCCCGATATGGTTTGACCGCCATTGGTGCGCCAGCCTGCCGACTTGATGCTCTGGACCGAAGTCCCTGTTTTGCGCCACGCGGCGCCAGAAATAGTGGTGCTGCCCTTCGGCGTGCCGCGCAGCTCTACGGGCGCTGTGGAGTCCACGTGCTTCGTATCGACATAGACGCTCTCGGACCACGGGACGATGCCGATCTTGGAGAAGTACGGCGTCTGTACCGTGTTGACGACTTCGTCGATCAGGATCTTCGCTGCGGACTTGAGGCCAGCGATCCGCGTTGCGTTCATTGAGCCGGTGATATCCAGCGCCATGGCGACTTCGACGTTGTTGCCTCCGACGCGCACTTCGCTTTCGGCAGAGACGGTGACTGTCGGTTGGCCGACCAGCGGCATGAAGTAGGTATTGATCTTGACGGTGCCCCGCAGCATCGCTTTCTTTTCGCCGACGTCCAGATCCAGCTCGATCGGCTCGTCATGTTCCGTCTTGAAGTTGGCGTCGACATACTTCTGCGCGACCGAATTCAGGTCGGCGCCTTCGGTCGTCGTGGACCCGACAGCGAGCGCTGCTGCGTCGAGCGCTGAAGCAAGTTCGTAGCGGGCGAGAAAGGCGCGGCCGCCATCGATCGCGAGGCCGGTGCAGACGCACAGCGGCACCACCATCAGCGCGAACTGCATGGCGAAAGCGCCCTTGCGATCCTTTGCGAATTTCCTGATCGACCCGAACATGTTCGTTCCCGTATTCAAGAACGCGCCAGCGGCGCGCCCGATCTTTAGCTAGGATATGGACAGATATTGAAGCGCGCCGCCGTCAGTGGGGACGCCGTCCAGCGAGACCTTCTTGTCGAGGCGCGGCCGTGAGTAGGCGACTTTTTCCAGGGCCATGAACGAGCCGCCGAACAACTCAGTCAGGACGCTGCGGTAGCTGTAGCGGACGGCGACGCGGATGACGCTTTCGCCGTCGACGCCCATACCCTTGGCATCCTGAATGTCGGTCGAGATGGCTGTGCCGGCCACGCGGCGCCATAGCACCGATGGATCCGCGTTCACGCCCGTCAGTCCGATCGACGTGATGTCGAGATCGAGGTCGTCCGTCGTATCCAGCGGCTTCATCATGTGGACCGACGCGTTGAAAAGGTGTTTGAGATCGTCTCCGGAAAGCTCGGTCTCTCGCGCGACCATGTCCGCGACTTCGTGCGCATAGCGTGTCGCCTCTTCGCTGGCGCGGAAGCGGAACGTCATCTCGAACACGCCCATGATCAGGAAGATCAGCGCCGGCGCGATGAGCGCGAACTCGGCGGCGGCAATACCGCGACGATCACGAGCAAACCGGGACAGGAAAGGACTCTTGCGCATCGTCAGATCCACGGCTCGTTCTTGACGATGACGTAGGCATTCACGATCGCCGGCAGATCAGGTCCCATATGGAAGATCTCGTCCATGAATGGCGTGATGAACTGGTGATGCAGCGAAGCGCGCACGACCGAGTATTGATCTGGCTTGCCGGGCTCGAACACGAAATTGGTCGGCACGCCGTCGTCGTCGAAAACCGGAGGCGGATAGGTGACATCCTTGAGCGCATCAAACGCGCGGACATCGAAGTAGATCGAAGCGCAATCGACCATGCCGCCCGCCGCGCCGCAGGCCTGGTCCATGAAGTATTGCCGCATCTCTTCGGCCGAGCGCGGATTTCCATCCGCATCGACCTGCACTTCGCCTGTCTGCAGGTTGCGCGTGGCTTCGTAGACGACGTGATTGAGCGCGTAGGTCTTGTACTGGAAGATCACGAACTCAATGAGCCCCATGATCAGCATGAAGAAAACCGGCGCCAGCAACGCGAACTCGATCATCACGTTGCCGCTGCGCGCCCGGCTGCTGCGCTCTCCTGAGAGTCTCCTGCGCAATTTCATGGGTCCCACCATTTCTACCCATGCACCATGCACGCGCAGGCTTAATTCCACGCTTCCATCGGCGGCGAATTTCCAAACAGTTTCACCTTTCCCGTTTACATTTCAGCAATCGGCGCAACCGGCGAACTGCGGCTGGACGGGAGAGTGAAGCAGACGTAAACGCGATGCATGACCAGCATCGTGACCGCCGCCGTTATCCTGATCGGGGATGAGCTCCTTTCGGGGCGCACCCAGGACACCAACCTCAAGACCATCGCGGATTTCCTCAATCCGCTCGGGGTCGAAGTGCGCGAGGCGCGCATGATCCCCGATATCCACGCCACCATCGTCGCCACCATCAACGAGCTGCGCGCCGCCCATGATTATGTCTTCACCACCGGCGGCATCGGCCCGACGCATGACGACATCACCGCCGATGCCGTCGCAGCCGCCTTCGGCAAGACCATTGATGTGCGGGAGGACGCGATGGCGATCCTCCGCCCCTATTACGAGGCCCGCGGTCAGGAGATCAACGAAGGCCGCATGCGCATGGCCCGTATCCCTGAGGACGCGGAACTGATCCTCAACCCCGTCTCGGCCGCCCCCGGCTTCCAGCTCGGCAATGTCTTCGTCATGGCCGGCGTGCCCTCGGTCACGCGCGGCATGCTTCAGGATGTCGGCCGGCGGATTCATGGCGGCGCAGTCGTCCATGCCCGCACCGTGCGCGCCACCGGCGTCCGCGAAGGCGACATCGCCGAACCGCTCGGCGCCCTCGCCAAGGCGACGCCTGAGGCCAGCCTCGGCTCCTATCCCTTCATGCGTCTCAACGGGAAGCAGACCGAATTCGGCACCAACCTCGTCGCCCGCAGCCGCGACAAGAGCGCCGTCGATCGCTGCATCGAAGCAATGTCCGACATCATCAGGGCGCAGGGCGGACAGCCCGAGATCGACCCGGTCGTATAGGGAGCCGAACCATGAGCGAGCCACCTGAACAGAGATTGGCCGAACAGACGCTGCTGGTCGAACGCGACGGCCCCGTCGCCATCCTGACCCTCAACCGCCCGAAACAGCTCAACGCCCTCTCGGTCTCCCTGCGGGTCGACATCGTCCGCACCATCCGGGATCTGTCGGCAGGTACTGACGTCCGCGCCATCGTGCTCACCGGGTCCGGTCGCGCGTTCTCCGCCGGCGTCGATCTCAAGGAGGCCGGACAAAAAGGCTTCTCGCTCGGCGTCGGCGACAGGAAGTCTGCCGAACCCGCCCCCGACATGGACCTCGCCGCCGCTTTCGCTGCCTGCCCCTGGCCCGTCATCGGCGCGATCAATGGCTTTGCCATCACCGGCGGCTTCGAACTCGCCCTGATGTGCGACGTGCTGCTTGCCTCGACCGACGCGAAGTTCGCCGACACCCACAGCCGCGTCGGCCTGATGCCCGTCTGGGGTCTGTCTCAGAAACTCCCGCGCATCATCGGCGCCAGCCGCGCCAAGGAGTTGT
>CALRWU020000364.1:0-4143 GCA_943371945.1 Azorhizobium sp. AG788 | reverse complement strand
ATCCATCTCGCGGCCCGCGCTTTCCAGCGAGCCATCGCGCATCCAGTAGAAGCCGAGCACGCCCACAAAGCCGATCACCAGCACGATCAGCAGCCCACCGATTACCCGCATGTTGATAGCTCCCGAAAATTGAACTTAGGTACGATCGTCGCCGTCGGTGGCCTTATCGATCGCCTCGCCCGTCGTCGCGGCGATGCCATCTGCCGTCTTCGCGACGGCCTCCCCTGTCTCGCCGAGAAGGGAATCCATCGACTCGCCAGCCTTGCCGAGCGATCCGTCGCGGATCCAGAAGAAGATGACCACGGTCGCGAACGCGAACACCGTAAATACAATGACAGACCAGATACTCGTGCGGCTCATGTCATCCTCGTTGGTGGTGCGAGGATGGAACGCGCCGCTCGGGCGGCGGTTTCAAGCGAGCTCAGTGAATCGCGGAACTCTCACAGACGCCAACGGTTTAGGTGGGACTGCACCCCTCTGGACCCAGCAGCGAGACCCGCATGACCGATCCACTAAAACCTGAGACAGATGAAGTCCGCCAGGGCGAGTCCGGCCAGGGCGTTCGCTACATGCTGATCGCGGGCATTGTCCTTGTCGTTATCGCCTTTGCCCTCGTCGCCATGTTCACGATGCAACCAACCGGCGTTACGACCGCGCCGTAAACCGGCCGCGCAGTTCGCTCTTCATGATCTTGCCGTTCGCATTCCGTGGAAGCGGATCGCGCTGCAACTGGATTTCAACCGGCACCTTGAAGGCCGCAATTTTCGCCGCCACGAAATGGCGCAACGCATCGGCCGTGACTTCCATCTCCGGCTTGACCTGCACGACTGCACCGACCTCTTCGCCAAGCACCTTGTGCGGAATACCAACGACCGCAGCATCCATGATGGCGGGGTGATCGTAGAGCGCGTTCTCGACCTCGATGCAGTAGATGTTCTCGCCGCCGCGGATCAGCATGTCCTTGGCGCGGTCCATCAGGAACACGAAGCCGTCCTCATCGATGCGGCCAACGTCGCCAGTCACGACCCAGCCATCGATAAAGGTCTTGGCGGTCGCCTCCGGCTTGTTCCAGTAGATCTTGCAGTTGTTCGGTCCCTTGACCCAGAGCTCGCCGACCTGGTTCGGCCCAAGCGTTTCTCCGTTGGCGCCGACAATCTTGAAATCCATCGCAGGCGCCGCTGCGCCGCATGAGTCCGGCCGCAGTTCGTAATCCATGCCGAAGTTCACGCATGACGCCGCGCAGGTTTCCGTCATACCCCAGCCATTGGAGGCAAGGCCGCTCGGGAATTTGCGCTTGATGGTCGCGACCAGTTCCGGGGCGGACGGCGCACCGCCATAGGCGACGTAGAGAATTGAGGAGAGATCGTACTGGTCGCGGTCGGGGTGCTCCAGCACCTGCCAGGCGATGGCCGGGACGCCGCCGATCGTGGTCACCTTCTCCTGCTGAATGATCCCGAGCGCTTCGCCGGGATCCCACTTGTACATGGTGACGATCTTGTCGGCATTCATGATTGACGGGACCAGATTCGAAAACGCGCCGGTCGCGTGGAAAAAGGGGATCGCCAGCAGGGCCACACGCTGGGCGTCGACCTTGGGATCCCGCACGGGCGGCGCGAGACCCTGCCGCACGAAGTGGCGTGCCTGACACGCCATGCCATTGAAGACGTTCGAGACGATGCCGCGATGCGTCGCCAACGCGCCTTTGGGTTTTCCGGTCGTGCCCGACGTATACATGATGGTCGCGTCATCATCCGGGCCGATGTCGGCATCCGGCATCGCGTTATCCGGCAGGCTGGCCCATGACTTTGTCGGGCCGATCAAGGCCTCCATCGAGACAATGCGTTTGTCCGCTTCATCGTCGCCGCCGCGCGCCACGATGACGGTCTGGAGTTGCGGCAGATTGGGGAGGTGTTCGCGGATGCGCTCGAGCTTTTCGGGATCGACCACAGCGACCTTCGCGCCGCTATCGGCAAGGCCGTATTCCAGCTCCTCCCCTGTCCACCAGGAGTTGAGCGGTGTCGCAATTGCACCGATTACCTGCGCGCCAAAGAAGGCGACGGCCCATTGCGGGTAGTTCCGCATGACGACGGCGACACGGTCGCCCTTTTTGACGCCGAACTCGCTGCGCAGCTTGTGCGCGAAAAGGGCGACGGCCTTGTAGTGGGCGGCGAATGTCATCCGCTCGTCCTGATAGATGATGTACTCCCGTGTGCCCCACTCCTTCGACGCAATGACGATGTCGCGGAGGGTCAGGGGCGCCTGCTTGTAGGTACGCAGCGCAATGCCGTTGATGACCTTGTCTTCCAGTTCGAACTTGGCGCCGGGCGCGGTCATGGCGGCGTTGCACTGCGGGATGGTGAGCACCGGGAAGGTGGCGGTTTCGCTGGTCATGGACAGGCTCCCTGCAGTCTTTCGTACTTTCGCCCGGGATCGCACAGCGCGGCGTTTCGAGCTAGCCCCCGCGGAGGATGTGGACGCTCAAGGCGCTGCGTGCAACGCTGCGGCGCAACACGGGAGGGCTGATGGCCATCAGAATAATTGACGCGGAGGAGAGCCACCTGCCCGGCATCACCGCCATCTTCAACCACGCCGTACGCGAGACGTTTTCGATCTGGTCGGAAACGGAGACAACGATCGGCCTGCGCCGCGCCTGGCGGCAGGCGCGCAACGGAGCGGGCTTTCCGGTGATCGTGGCTGTCGATGACGCCCGGCCGGACGAGGTGCTCGGTTATGGCAGTTTCGGAGTGTTCCGGGATTTTCCCGGGTACGTGAAGACGGTGGAGCATTCTGTCTATGTCGCACCTGCGGCACAGCGGCGGGGCGTCGGCCGCGCCATCCTCGCGGAGCTTGTGACACGCGCCAAAGCGAAGGGTCTTGAAGCGATGGTTGGCGGAATCGACAGCGCCAATGCGGGCTCGATCGCGCTGCACGAGCAGGCGGGGTTCGAGGTGCAGGGCAATCTCAAAGGGGTTGGGCGCAAGTTCGGCAAGCGGCTGGATCTCGTGTTCATGGTGAAAGCGCTCTAGGCGAGCACAGACAGCGCAGGGATGGCTTGCGCGGAATGCGATGCTAGTGTGGTTGCAGGACGGACTGGTGGAGGGATTTGCGTATGCGTGTTCTGGCAGGCTGCCTGATGGCGGCGACACTGATGGCGGCGCCGGCCATGGCGGACGAGATGTGGAAGACCGACATCGGGC
Source organism: Azorhizobium sp. AG788 (assembly GCA_943371945.1). Lineage (GTDB taxonomy): Bacteria > Pseudomonadota > Alphaproteobacteria > Caulobacterales > Hyphomonadaceae > UBA7672. Next base: position 946 of record CALRWU020000364.1, on the reverse strand, counting down.
CCGTCATGTGGGAAGACGACTACAATGGCGGCGCAATTTTCATGGTCGAGATGGGCAAAGGCAAGGTCGCGCGCTTCTACATCGAAGGCCTGAAGGCGGATGACGAGGCACGCGGTCACTACAACGGCTACTGGATCAACACCGCGGACGACGGCATGTGCGCCGCCATGATGACGGGACCCGATGGCACCAAGAGCCATAACTGGGGCCGGCTCAGCATGACCTTCGCCGACGAGACCTTCCCGGCGACGTGGACCATGCTTACGGGCGACTGCATGGCGGAACCGGACCAGGTGCTCGTCGGCAAGCCTGACCAGGGCTGAACGCTGCTGGTCCGGGCAGTTCGGCCGGCCGTGGCCGTTAACGCTCATTAACCAAATCAACTGCAGGGTGGCGTCCGGAGGACTGTGCCCGCCATGCAGGCGTTTGATATCATCGTCATTGGCTCCGGGCCTGCGGGTCGGCGCGCGGCCGTGCAGGCGGCGAAGCTCAAGAAATCCGTGCTCGTGGTCGAGAAGGGCCGGCGGGTCGGCGGGGTGTGCGTGCACACGGGGACGATACCGTCGAAGACGCTGCGCGAGACGGTGCTGAACCTGTCCGGCTGGCGCGAGCGCGGGGTTTACGGACGGGCGCACCGGAACAAGCAGAGCATCACGGCGGAGGATTTGCGCCGGCGTCTCGCGATCACGCTGGATCATGAGGTGGAGATCCTCGAACACCAGTTCACGCGCAACAGTGTGCAGTGGGTGACAGGCGAAGCGCGGTTCATCGATCCGCTGCATATCGAGGTGGTGACCGAGACCGGCCTGCAGAGATTCACGGCGCCGCGATTCATCATCGCCGTAGGGACCGCGCCGTATCGACCGCCCAACATTCCGTTCGATGGAGACGCCATCCTCGATCCAGATGAAATCCTCGAACTCAAGCGCGTCCCCCGCTCGCTGGT
>CALRWU020000363.1:0-4154 GCA_943371945.1 Azorhizobium sp. AG788 | reverse complement strand
CGCCTGCGGTTGCACAATGATGCGTTCGCGGAACTGTGGGAATTGCAGCGCGAGACGCTGAATGACAGCCCGGACTTCGATGCCGTCGTCGGCCAGTGCGCGCGCATCTTTCACGACCGCAATGTGTGGGCGACGATCCGCAGCCGCGTGACCAACCCCTCGCCCGACTATCGCCAGCCGGCGCAGGGCGTGATGCGTACGTCGAACGACCGCACCATCACCTGGATCACCCAGCCCCTGCCCAATGGCGCAACGCTGGTGGCCTTCATGGATGTAACGGCAGCCCGCAAGGTCGAGCAGGCGCTGAAGGACAAGAACGAGGCGCTGCAGGCAGCCGACAAGCTGAAGAACGAGTTCGTGCAGAACGTCAGCTACCAGCTGCGTTCGCCGCTGACGACCATCCTGGGTTATGCCGAATTGCTGGAGAGCGAGATGCCCGGTCCCCTCAGCGACAAGCAGCGCGTGCAGGTCGACTCGATCCTGTCCGCCGCCGACCATCTCTCCAAAGTCATCGATAACATTCTCGACCTCGCCATGATCGAAGCCGGCAAGATGGAGCTGGAGCTTTCCAGCTTCTCGCTCCGCGCGGCCATGGAAGGCGCAGTGGACCTCGTCGTGTCGTCCGCCCAGAACACGAAAGTCCGCGTCGAGATCCTGTGTGACGATCGCATCGGCAACATCCACGCCGACGAACGCCGCATCAAGCAGGTCCTGTTCAACCTGCTCAGCAACGCGCTGCGCTTCACGGGCGCCGGCGGTCATATCAAGATCGAGGCGTCCAAGCCGGTGCCGAACGAGAACATCATTCGTCTCGCTGTCTCGGATAATGGACGCGGCATCGCGGCCGAGCGCCAGTCCAGCGTGTTCGACTCGTTCACGTCGGGCGACACACGCGGCGCAGGCCTCGGCCTCGCCCTCGTCCGCTCGTTTGTCGAACTCCATGGCGGGGATGTGAAGATCAAGTCCGCGCCCGGCACAGGCACGTCGGTCATCTGCCAGCTGCCTGAAACGGCTGCGCCCAAGGCCGCCCGCGCCGAGCTGGAGCTGGGGCCAGAGGCCGTAGCGGCACGCTAACTCCCGTCAAACGGGGGCTTGTCGTCGGCGTGATGTAGCGCGAATTTCCTCCCGCGAGATCAGATATGATCCGAGGGAGGACGACCTACATGACCACAACGCTTGCCCGCCTGTCGGCGATCGCAGCCGGCACGCTCATCATCGCCGCCAGTCCCGTTGCCTTCGCACAGGACCCGATCACCAAGCCGCCCGTGGCTTCGATCCTGACGTGGAGCCAGAAGCAGCAGCTGGAGCGCTATCCGGCGATCGAGAAGGTTTACAACGTCGGCACGGTCAAGAAGGGCGACAAGGTCTACGCCCTGCCCGCCGCCGCCAAGCAGATCAGTCCCAAGGTGAAGGTCGGCAAGACATCGTCGACCATAGACGCCTTCATGAAGACCAACCGCGTCTCCGGCCTGATCGCCATCAAGGACGGCGAAGTCGTGCTGGAGAAATACGCGCTCGGCCGCAAGCCGACGGATCGCTGGACATCCTTCTCGGTTGCAAAGTCAGTGACCTCGATCCTCATGGGCGCGGCGATCAAGGACGGTTTCATCAAGTCGGAATATGATCAGGTCGTCCGCTACCTGCCCGAACTCAAAGGCACCGCCTACGACGGCGTGAGCTTGCGCCAGCTGATGACCATGACGACGGGCGTTAAATGGGACGAGACGTATTCCAATCCGAAATCTGACGTGGCGCAGGCCGGCACCGCACCATTCAAGGGCGGCGACAGGGTCGCGAACAATCCCCTGCTGATCTACATGAGCAAGTTGAAGCGAGCGGCGCCAGCGGGCTCCGTGTGGGAATACAAGACTGGCGAGACAGATCTGGCCGGCATCGCCCTGAAACGCGCGCTCGCGGGCAAGTCGCTGTCGGAATACGCCTCCGAAAAACTCTGGAAACCGTTCGGCATGGAGCAGGACGCGATCTGGATGCTCGACAAGGCGGGGCTGGAGCGCGGCGGTTGCTGTATGAGCATGACGCTTCGCGATTATGCGCGCATCGGCCTGTTCATGATGGGTGGCGGCAAGATTGACGGAAAAAGCATTGTACCCGACGGGTACATCGAGGATGCAACTTCCAATCACGTGCCCGCCGGCAAGGCGCGCAAGGCAGGCGCGAGCTATGGTTACTTCTGGTGGCCGATGGACGATGGCTATCGCGCCGTCGGGATTTTCGGTCAGGGCATCTACGTCTATCCGGAGGAAAACCTCGTTATCGCGATCAATTCCGCGCTGCCGAAGGCGACGGATCGCACGCAAGGCCAGAAGACCGGCGCGCTGATCGAGGCCGTTCGCACTGCGGCGAATGGGGGCTAAGGGCGCGAGTCTGATTGACAGCCGTGACGGGCGCACCGATCTTGCGGGCATGCTTTCACGGCTGACCCGCATCCTGATGGCGCTCGTCACGGCCTTTGTCTTTACGGGACAGATGGAGGCCGCCGCGCAGCATTGCGCGAAACTGGCCGAAGAAGCTGCGATCAAGACCACGGCAATCGTTGCGTCCACGGAGCAAGGCGCATCGCCGTGCCACGAATCGCAAGCTGCAGCGGCCGCGACGCATGCGGCAGTGAGCCACGATCACGGTTCATCGCACTCTTCCGGAGATCAGTCCGGCAAGGCCAAGGCCCCGCCGCATTGCGAATGCATCGCCGCGCTCACCGGCTTCGTCGATATCGCGGGCGCCACAACAAGCTCGCACGCAGAGGCCTATGCCTGGCTGACGGCGACCGAAACCACCTTCGCCTCAGCCACGCCTGACCCGGATCTTCGCCCACCCCGCACCTGAGCTGAAACATCCTTGAACGCGCCGGCCCGCAAGACGGCTGGTCACTTCGGTTTTTTAGACCAGGATACCCCATGACACGACTGGCATTGATCGCCTCGGCGATCCTTCTCGCGCCATCCGCAATGGCGCAGGCAACCGACCATTCCGCTCACGCGGATCACTCGGCCTCTGCAGAGACTCCACAACCACCTGCCACAGACGCGCACGCTGGCCATGAGAGCATGGACGACATGCCCGGCATGGATCATTCGAAACATGCCACGAGCGAACACGCGATGGCAGGCGCGCTCGGCGACCACGCCATGACGCGCGAAGCCAGCGGCACAAGCTGGCAGCCGGATGCAGCGCCGCACCAGATGCTGATGACCTCGGCCGGCGACTGGATGCTGATCGGCCACGCGACGCTCGATATGATCTACACCTCCCAGGGCGGGCCGCGCGGCGACGACAAGGCGTTTCTCGCCGGCATGCTGATGGGCGTCGCGCAGCGGCGGTTCGACTCGGGCGACGTGCTGCAGTTCCGCGGCGCGGTGAGCCCTGACCCGTTGATGGGCAAGCGCGGCTATCCCCTGCTGCTTGCCGCTGGTGAGACAGCCGACGGCGTCGACACACTGGTTGACCGTCAGCATCCGCATGATTTCTTCATGGAACTGTCAGCCAGCTACTCGCACCCCCTCGGCAATGGCCAGAGCGTGTTTGTCTATGGCGGCTTGCCAGGCGAACCAGCCTTCGGCCCTCCGGCCTTCATGCATCGGCCAGCCGCCGAGGCGAATCCGGAAGCGCCGATCACGCACCACTGGATGGACTCGACGCACATCACGTTCGGCGTCGTGACGGCCGGCTATGTAAATGGCGACATGAAGATCGAGGCGTCACGCTTTCGCGGACGCGAGCCAGACCAGGATCGCTATGACATCGAGACTGGCAATCTGGATTCGACGGCCGTCCGCCTGTCGTGGAATCCCACCGCAAACTGGGCGCTGCAGGCGAGTTGGGCCGACGTGACCAGTCCTGAACAGCTGGAGCCCGATGTCGATGTCACCAAATGGTCTGCAAGTGCGCTTTACACGCAGGCCATCGGCGAGGGGGCGCTGTCGCTGACGGGGGCGTTCGCGCGCAAGGACAACAGCGAGAACGTGACGCTCGATGCCTGGCTTGGCGAGGCGGCGTGGAAGCTCAATCCAGACTGGACGCTCTTTTCGCGCGTCGAGGCGATCGAGACGGATGAGCTTGGCCTGATCCATCATGGACCCGTGGAAGACGTTGCGCGGGTGACTGTGGGCGCGTCACGGGACTTCCGCCTCAACGAT
>CALRWU020000362.1:0-4154 GCA_943371945.1 Azorhizobium sp. AG788 | reverse complement strand
GCAGGAAATTCGCAAGCGCACCTTCTACATCCCGGACCGCAGCAGCGGGACGGTGTTGCGCACCGAGCGGAGGTCCAATGGCGGCGGCTCCGACGGAACGAGATCGTACACGATCCAGATCGCGGGACAGTTCTAGGGCAGTGACCGGAGGCGCATCAGCGCGCTTTGCGGTTCCGTGCGCGGCTATGCCACCTTCTGGACAAACACCGTGCCCGCCGAATACCCCGCCCCGAACGAACAGATCAGCCCCTTGTCGCCGGCGCGGAAATCTTCCGAGTGTTTGTGGAAGGCGATGATCGAGCCCGCCGACGACGTGTTCGCATAGGTATCCAGAACCGTCGGGCTTTCGAACTCGCTGGCCTCATGCCCCAGCACGCGCTCCGCGATCAGCCTGTTCATACCCGCATTCGCCTGGTGCAGCCACAGCCGCTTCAGCTCCGTCGACTTGATGCCCAGCCGATCCATCTCAGACTGGATCATGCTTGCGACCATCGGCACGACTTCCTTGAAGACTTTGCGCCCCTCCTGGACGAACAGCTTGTCGGTCTTGCCGACGCCCTCCGGGTCCGCGCGATTGAGGAAGCCAAAATTGTTGCGGATGTTGTTCGAGAACTGCGTCTTCAGATGCGTGCCGAGAATGTTCCAGTGCTCCTTCGGCGCCACATCCTCCGCCTCGATCAGCACAGCCGTCGCCACGTCGCCAAAGATGAAGTGGCTGTCGCGATCCGTGAAGTTCAGATGCCCCGAACAGATCTCCGGGTTCACCATCAGTACGGTCTTAGCGTGCCCCGCCCGTACAAAATCCGCGCCGGTCTGGATGCCGAACGTCGCCGACGAGCATGCAACGTTCATGTCGAACGCAAATCCTTCCGCGCCCAACGCCGCCTGCACTTCAACCGCCATCGCGGGATAGGCCCGCTGCATGTTGGACGCAGCGCAGATCACGGCATCGATATCCTTACCCGACTTGCCAGCCCTCTCCAGCGCCTGCTTCGCCGCATTCACCGCGATCTCGGCCAGCACCGAAATCTGGTCGTTCGGCCGTTCGGGAATGTTGGGGCGCATCACGTTCGGATCGATCAAGCCTTCCTTGTCGATCACATAGCGCGCCTTGATGCCCGAGGCCTTCTCGATGAACTCGACCGACGAATACGTCTTGGGCGCAGCCCCCGCCGCGATCTCCGCCGTGTGCTCGGCGTTCCACTTGTCGACCCCTGCATTGAAGCTGGCGACCAGCTCCGCATTCGAGATGGAATTGGGGGGCGTATAAAGGCCGGTGGCCGTGATCACGGGACGGGTCATGAATGCCTCAAACTGACTGCGGGGTGGTGTATTCCGCGCGCGGCCTACCGTCGAGTAGCAGAAAGCTGCCGTCAGGTAAGGCGTTTTCCCGCCTCGAACGCGCCTGCATACCCGGGCTGGTCGATCATCACCTGTGCAAAAACGCTCTGCCGCAGGTATGCTTGGAGATCGGCGCGCTGCAGGTCGATCTCGCCGAACCGAATCGCCTGGCACAGATTTTCGCGCTGCGTCTGCAAGTCGCGCCCCTCCCCCACAAGACCGCGCAACGCCTCTGCCTCGAACGCACGCGCCTCCGGCCCCAGCGAAATCTCCCGCATGATGATGTCGAGCGAATTGGCCGCCACCCGCGACAGAAACTGGTTTCGCCCGGCCAGCGCCTGCGCCGCATCGCCCCGCAGGAAGTCGCGCACGCCAACCAGCAACTCGTCCGATCGCGGCAGGTCCGTCGCAGACAGCGATTCACCTGCAGGCTTCACAGGATCAACCGGACCAGGAATCAGCAGATTCACGCAATCGATCTGGCATTCCGAACTCCGCCGCCCGATCGCCGGCCGCTCGAGACTCGTCTCCATCCCCAACCGGAACGACTGTCCCATCGACAGGCAACCGCACGCCCACCAGAACGACCCGAACACCTCCCAGAACCGCACCGCCTCGCGGTCGACGGTCTCGCCGGACACGAATTCATATCCCGCGATCAGATCCTCCAGCTCGCCGAACCCGCCCACCGGCTTGTCCGCAACCCCGAACCGCCACGAGCGCGTGATAACCCAACCGAGATCGCGCATCGGATCACCGACATGCGCCAGCTCCCAGTCGAGCACGGCAACGACGCCCTGTTTCGGATCGACAATCAGATTGCCGTTCCGAAAATCCGAATGCACCAGCTTCATCGCATGTTGTTTCGGCAGATTGGCAAGCAACCACTTCGCCGTGAAATCGATCATCGGCTGCGGTGAGTTCAGCGTCAGATACCCCGCATGCGTCCGCCGCACGATCTCTTCGGGCGTGAACGCCTCGAGCACCTCATCAAGACCTGCAGCCTTCACATCCACCGCATGCAGCCGCGCGAGAATTTCGCCGCACTCACGCGCCAGCCGCTTCCGCGCGTCCGCGAACTCCGCCCCGCGCGCGATCTTGCCCCCCAGCGTCTCGCCCGCGATCCACTCCATCACGAAGCCAGCGCCCAACCCGTCCTCGGGCTGCAACACCAGCAGCACCTCCGGCCCTGGCACGCCGGCGCTCCGCGCCGCCGCAAACAGCTTCGCCTCGACATTCAGCCCCGGCCCCGACCCCATCGCCGACGCCCCCTCCCCCTCCGCGCGGCGCAAGGCGAGCATGCGCTGGACGCTATCGATCACCACTTGCAGCCTGTAAGTCTCGCGGCTCGCCCCCGCCGACAGGCGATCGCACGCGATCAACCGCTCGAACCCGGGCAGCCGCTTCAGGGTCGCTTCAAGTCGCGCCGTATCAATCACGCGACAACGCTCACTCTACGACTCCTTTTGGCGCACGCTGGTCCATGAAGCCGAACATGTAGCCGGCGACGCGGCGCATCTGGATTTCCTCGGCGCCCTCGGTGATGCGATAGCGGCGGTGGTGACGATAGATGTGCTCGAAGGGCTTGTGCCGCGAATAGCCTAGCCCGCCATGCACCTGCATCGCGCGATCGGCCGCTTCACAGCAAAGACGGTTAGCCCAGTAGTTGCACATCGACACCTTGTCGCTCGCCGCGAAATTCCCGGCCGTATCCATGATCCACGCCGTCTTGTGGATCAGCGCCCGCAGCATTTCACATTGCGTCTGCAGCTCGACCAGCGGGAACTGGATCGCCTGGTTGCTGGCCAGCTTCTTGCCGAACGGCGCCCGCACATTCGCATACGCCACCGCCTCATTGATGCAGTATTGCGCAGCGCCAAGACTGGACGCCGCCTGCCGGATCCGGTTCTCGTTGAAGAAGTGCTGCACCACCTGCAGCCCACGTCCCTCGCCCCCGAAGATCGCTGTGTTCGGCACGCGAACACCCTTCAGCGTAATGTGCGCGTGGTCCGACGGCATGTTGAAAGTCCAGAGATATTCCTCGATGGTGAAGCCTGGTGACTTTACCGGCACGAGGAACGCCGTGATGCCGTGCCCATCACCCGCCTTGCCCGAGGTGCGCGCCATGATCATGTCGTGGCTGGCGACGTGGACGCCGGTGTTCCACGTCTTCTCGCCGTCGATGACCCAGTCGTCGCCATCGCGCACAGCAACCGTTTCCATGTGCGTCGCGTCAGAGCCGTGCTTCGGCTCGGTGATGCCGAAAGCAAAACCGCGCCTGCCTGCGGCGAGATCATCCATCCACTCGGCCTTCTGCGCATCCGTGCCGTAATTCCACATCAGCAACGCGCCGATGCTGTTACCGACGATCGAATGTTCGTTCTGCAGGTCGTTGTGCAGCCCGAGTCCCTTTGCAGCAAAGTGCTCGCGGATCACCGCCATCGCCAGGTTCGAACCGCACCCGACATCGCGCGCCGATCCGCCCAGCTCCTTGGCCAGCGCAAAACGGAAATGCCCCGCCTTGTCCGCCCGGCGCCGCGCCTCGCGCAGCAGCTGCTCCCACTCGTGACGCGGCAGTCCACCCTTGTCCCAGTCGGTGCGCGCATGTTCGCGGCGATGATCGAAGAAGCGGATATTGTCGTCCGCATCTTCCAGCGGCTTGATTTCGGCTTCGATGAAGCGGTCGAGCTCGTCGAGATAATCGACGAGCCCCTTGGGCAGGTTGAAGTCCACGTGTGCTCTCCGGCGTTTCCTGCCGGGAGTGTTGACCTACTCTGCCGGAACCGCAACCGCCTCCGAATGCTGATCGTCCT
>CALRWU020000361.1:0-4156 GCA_943371945.1 Azorhizobium sp. AG788 | reverse complement strand
GCCAGCGGATCAGGTCCTGATCGCAAAGCGGACATGCATCCATCGACTTCGTCAGCGCACCAAGCGCCACATCATTAACCTTGCCGCCCATCTGCCGCGTCTCGAGGTAGGCAAGCATCGCCCAGGCAAAAGCGCGAGAGGGATCGAGCTGTGTCGCGCGGCGCGCTGCGAGGAAGGCGGACGCTTCGTCGACGGTCGGCTGCTGCAGGCTGAGCTCCGCCAGGGCTTCAAGATAGTCAGGCGCGTTTGATCCGGACCAGTCACTAGCCAAGGCCGCGCGAGCCTCTTGCGGCGATGAATTCACCAGCGACCAGGTCGCGACATTCTGCCAGGCAAATCCCAGCATCGGCACGATCGCGACCGCACTCATTGCCATCAAGCCAAACCAGGACGCGACATGGAAAAGCCGCCTGTCGATGCCAGGCTTCGGCGCATCAGCGGGCGGCGGATTAACCTCGGCCAGCACCGATCTCGGATTGAAGTTTTTGGCGTCAGCCACCGGCCGCTCCGTAGAGTTCGAGTGGCGCTCGTCCCACCGCAGAGCCCAGGACGCCTGCATGCAAATGGGCGCGAACGACGGCCTTGCGCCAGCGCGCCGGCGACCAGATCGTCACTCCGGCAACCAGTCCGCACCACATCACCTTGGCGAGAGAAACAGCAGCAATCTTGCCCCGGCTCTCCCCCTTGCCCAGCCGCAGCAGTCCATAAGTTTGCCCCGACCGATACGCACGTTGCGTCAGCCAGGACAGGCTGGAGCGCGACAGCGTAACAGGCTCGTCGACCACGGCGTCGGCGGCATAGCTCATCGTAGCGCCCATCCCGCGCATAGCGGCGAAGAACGTGGTGTCCTCCCCTCCGCTGCGACCGAATGCTGGATCGAACCGCAGCGCGCCGACAGCCTTGCGCCGCATCAGCACGTTGCAGGTATACCCCCCGTCTATGACGCCGTTACGGAACGGCGCCGGGATCGAATGCAGGTCAGCGGCAGGCATCCAGCGCGGAGCATCCGCGGCATAGCTGGCATTTACCTTTCCGAAGACGACATCCACCCCTTTGGCATCCATGGCCGTAACGAGCCCTGCCAGCCAGCCCGGCCGGGCAATCTCGTCGTCGTCGATGAAGGCTATCAGAGGGGCCTTGGCCGCCTGAAGACAGGCGTTGCGGGCGACAGAAATGTTCCGCGCGGGCGCGTGCAGGTAGACGCCGCGAAGCCCATTCGCCTTGAGCGCCGCTTCAACCGTTTGGCGCGCCGAAGGCGTATCGTCATTGTCCGCAACGATGATCCGCACGGTCAGATCACCGCCAAGATCCTGTTTCGCCAGCGACGCGAGAAGCTGGGCGACAGACGGTCTGCGGAAGGTGCAGACGCAGACGTCCACCTCGCGAACTTCCACAGGAATGGAGGTCTGATCGGCCATAGGCGGAAGTCTGCAAAGCGTGCGCCATGCCGAAAACCGGATTCACCAAATCATCGCGCGCACGGGCGTGATGATCGCGACGCGCGAATGGCGCCGAAAGATTGCGTGGCGGTGAGGTTTCGTCGCAACCGTCTGGAGGTTCCGACGTTAGCCATCTGCACCCCAGCACGGAAGGAAGTTTAATGTCCACTCCCAGCGGCCACACCAGCGCAATTCGCGCTTCCAAGGTTATCGGAACAAGCGTTTTTAACACTACCGGCGAGAAGATCGGCAAGGTCGAGGACGTCGTGCTCGACAAGTCGTCAAACAACATCATGTTTGCCGTGGTCGGCTTCGGCGGATTCCTCGGGATGAACGAGAAGTTCCATCCGCTGCCGTGGTCGACGCTCGACTACGAGAAGCAGAAGGATGGCTACGTGGTGAACGTCACCAAGGAACAGCTTGAGGCTGCCCCTTCTGACGCGATTGATCAGCTCACGCTCGATGACGGCCAGATGCGGGACGACGTGTACGATTACTACAAGGCCCCGCGTTACTGGCAGTAGCCAGTTCGAAGTTACCGGCTTGCGGTCCTTGGGTCCAACTTTTGACCGCGATCCGGCGGGCCGGGCGGACGTGCAGCCCGCCTGGCCCAACTACAAGGCCCGGGAAGCAATGCTTCCCGGGCCTTATCTGTATCAACTGGCGGTGGGCGCGGCCGGTTTGGCGGCGTCCTTGTTCCACTTGTAGATCTTGCGAATACTGCACGCGCCCATGCTGTAGCGCTCGTCCGTCACCAGCTTGTCGCCGGATTCCAGGCACGAGCCGCCGCCGACGCGCGAGATCAGCCCGATTGACGTGAACGCATCGTCTGGCTGGCATGCGCCAACTAGGTCGAGCTTGTACTCGTCCCTTACCCCGGATTCGACGATGACCGAGCGGCGATCAAGGGCGCGCCAGCCACGTATCTGCTGGGTGAAGCAGATGTTGCGCACCTCCTCCCCCTGCCGCGGATCCGGCTTTGCCGCCTCCGCGAGTTGTTCGGGCGTCTGAGCGGCTGGCGTCGTGCAACCAGCGAATAGCGCTGCGGCGCATGCCGCGATGATGAAACTCTGATGTTTGGCCATGAGCATTCCCTCTTGCGGTACGCGAAGGCTGATGCGGATCGCCTGAACGCCCGGTGAACGACAGTATACATATGGTCGCCGGCAAAAGTGTGTCCATTCGCATACCGGCCATGCGACGGACTGGAACTTGAAGCGCCCACAAGACGTTTCACCGGTTGGACCCGGGTAGACCCACACAATGAAACGCCGCAACCGCCACCCTGCCCTTGCGACTGTTGCGCCTCGGGCGCCGTTCCTGATCGTGGAACGCAACCCGCAGCTTGTCACCGCGATAAGTCTTGCCATCCTTGTAGGCTTGGCCGTCTGCCTCGCCTTCTGGGCGGCAAAGGACTTCCTGCTGCCAATCGCGGTCGCGCTCGTTTTCAGCGTGCTGCTTGGCCGCCTCTGCGGCTTTCTCGAACGTTTCTGGATTCCAAGACCGCTCGCGGCGTTTCTGGCTATCGCAATTGCTGGCGTCGTCGTCTGGCTTGCCTTCTCCGCCATCGCGCAGCCCGCATCACGCTGGCTCGAGGACGCGCCGCAACTCATCAAACGCGCGTCACGCCATATCCAGGAATTGCAGGCGCCGCTGAAACCGCTGACCGACATCTCGAACCAGGTCGAGGATCTCAACCTGGGTCAGCCGGCGACACCGCCGAGCCGGACAGTCGTGATGCAGGAGCCCGACTTCGCTCAGTTCGTCATGGCGTCGGCCCAGACTGCGGTCGCACAGATCGGCCTCGTGTTCATCCTGTCCCTCTTCCTGCTCAACACGCGGGATGATTTCCGGATCAAGTTTCTCGCCTTCCAGCCGACGCTTGCGCGACGGGTGAGAGCCGCGCGCGTCTTCCGCGATGTCAGTCATCGCGTCACCGGCTACATCGTGACCTTCGCCACCATCAATTTCTTCGTCGGCGTCGCCACTGGCCTTGCCTGCTGGCAACTCGGCCTGCCCGAGCCGTTGATGTGGGGCGGTCTTGCGATGCTCTGCAACTTCATCCCCTTCCTGGGCCCCGTGATCATGATGGCGCTGATCGGCCTTGCGAGCCTCGCGACATTCGACACGCTGTTGCAGGCGACCTTCCCGCTGCTGGCCTTCGTGGCGATCAGCTTCGTCGAAGCGAACCTGGTCACCCCGACAATTGTCGGTCGCCGGATGACGTTGAATCCGCTCGCCATCATCCTCGTGGTCAGCTTCTGGATCTGGCTGTGGGGCCCCGTCGGCGGCATCATCGCTCTGCCCTTGCTGATCATGTTCAAGGTGATCTGTGACCACACGCCGCCGCTGCAGGGCATTGGAATTCTGATCGGCGCGCCGCTCGAGCGCGTTACGAAGACGCCGGCGGAGAAAATCCGGAAAGACGGGAACTCCGAAGACCCCGTCGCAATCCCGGTCGTCGCCTCGACCACCTGACCAGCTGCAACCCCCACCAGTGCAGTGCCGCCCGCTTGACGGATACCTTGGCCGTGGCGATTTCTGGCGCATGCAGATCCGTCTGGAGTATCGCGACAAGCCCGGCCTGTCCCCGCTGACACCGTGGGTGCACAGGGCCATAGATGGGCCATACTGGAAAGCGACAGTGTTCGACCCTCCCCTGCCCAAGCCTGTCCACGGCAAAGGCTATCCGGTCTGGTTCGTCGACCATCGCGGCC
>CALRWU020000360.1:0-4163 GCA_943371945.1 Azorhizobium sp. AG788 | reverse complement strand
GTACTTATGATCGGCGGCGTAGTCGGCGCGCGGTATGGCGCAATAGCAGGCCGTCGGCTCAAGGCCGCGCAATTGCGCCTCCTCCTCGCCCTCCTCGTGCTCGCGATCGCCGGCCGGCTCGTCTACGAACTCTATGTCCAGCCGCACCCAGAATACCGGTTGGAGCAATCCCGGTGAAACGCCTTGCGCTCCTCACGCTGATGCTGGCGCTTGGCGCTTCTCCGGTCGCGGCGCAGCGGCTTGAAGCCCCGGACCGCCCTGTGATGGCCGCCGGCATTGCCGAGGACAGGATCGACGTCGAGGTCAACTACTCGGACAGCACTGTCGTGGTGTTTGCCGCCACGCCCCAGCCGGAAAATGAAACATCCGGCATCGCCGTAGGCCTCTTCGGCCCGATCATCCCGCAGAAGATGATCCGCGCCACGAGCGCCGGCGATCAGACCATCGAATTCGTCGCCGCCCCTCAGGTTCTCGCGATTGGCGCCGAGCCTGTGGTTGCCGCAACCGTCTCCGAAGACACAATGATCGAGGCCGGCCTCAACGCGCAGGCCACCGCGCTCCCCCGCCTCGACCAACTCCTGTCGCCCGACCTCGGCGACTGGCGCGCGGCCTTCGTGAACCTCAAGATGGATCAGGGTCTCTATACTTTCGGTAACACGCGGTTCCGACATTTCGAGGGAGGCCTGCGCCGCGCCACCATCGACCTGCCGCAGAATGCGCCGCCGGGCGAGTACACGGTACGCGCCGTTGCATTCCGGGACGGGCGCGTTGTCGGAGAATCCCGTCAGTCGTTCACGCTTGCGCGAAGCGGCCTCGACGCCACCCTGTTCGATCTCTCGCGCCAGCACGGCCTGATCTACGGCTTTGTCGCTGTCTTGCTTGGAGTTCTTGTCGGCGGCGTCGCTGCCTGGCTTGGTCGGAAGTAGTTTCGCTGCCTCATCAACAGCCAAAACCAAGCTGAGGATATCTAGAATCAAGTCGCGATTCGCAGGATCGTTTGCCCTAGAGAGTGCTCCATGGCGAAAGACCACGACAACACAGTTCCGCAAGTTATCCAGCCGCACAACGCGCAGGCCGAAATGGCCGTGCTCGGCGCGATCCTGTTCGACAACAATGCGCACCAGCGCGTGTCCGATATCCTGAAGCCGCGCGACTTCTATGGCCCTGCCAACTCAGCGATTTTTGAAGTCCTCGACCGCCTGATCTCCAACGGCCGCATCGCCGACGGCGTCACCCTGCGCGAGCATTTCGAGCGTGACGGCAAGCTGACCGAGATCGGCGGCGCTCGCTATCTGGCCGACTTGCTGGATTCCGCAGCCTTCGGCCCCGAAATCGTCGACTATGCCCGCCTCGTCCACGACCTCTCGCTGCGCCGGGAACTGATCGATATCGGCGCCGGAATGGTTTCCAAGGCGACAAAGGGCGATATCGAAGAGCCGGGCGAGATCCAGATTCAGGACGCAGAGCGCAAGCTGTTCTCGCTCGCGGAACGTGGCGCAGGCGCGCAGGGCTTCCAGTCGTTCAACTCAGCGCTCACCACGTCGATCCAGACCGCAACCGCCGCCTTCAAGCGCGACGGCAAGATCGCAGGCGTCGCCTCAGGCCTGGCAGAACTCGACCGCAAGCTCGGCGGTCTGCACAAGTCCGACCTCATCATCCTTGCAGCGCGTCCATCGATGGGAAAAACCGCGCTCGCCACCAACATCGCCTATCACGCCGCCAAGTCGTGCCGCCGGTCGACGGGGCCCAATGGCCAGATGAAGACAGATGAAGGCGCGGTCGTCGGCTTCTTCTCGCTCGAGATGTCATCCGATCAGCTCGCCAGCCGTATTCTCGCAGACGTCTCCACCATCCCATCCGACAAGATGCGCCGCGGCGACCTCACGCCGAGGGACTACGAACAGATCCGCGACGCCGCCGAGATGATGGAAGGCATCCCGCTTTTCATCGACGACACCGGCGGTATCTCGATCTCCCAGCTCGCAGCCCGCGCCCGCCGCCTGCAACGCACGTCCGGCCTCGACCTTCTGATCATCGACTACCTCCAGCTCATCACCTCCTCCGGCGGCCGCAAGAGCGACGGCCGCGTGCAGGAAGTCACGGAGATTACCAAATCGCTGAAGGCGCTGGCCAAGGAACTGGCAATCCCGATCATCGCCCTGTCGCAGTTGTCGCGCGCCGTCGAGCAGCGCGAAGACAAGCGCCCGCAGCTCTCCGACCTTCGCGAATCCGGCTCGATCGAACAGGACGCCGACGTCGTCATGTTTATTTACCGCGAAGCTTACTACCTCGAACGTCTCGAGCCCGGCGAAGGCGATCCGCGCCACGCCGAGTGGAAAGACCAGATGGCGGCCAAGTTCAATATAGCCGAGATCATCATCTCGAAGCAGCGCCACGGCCCCATCGGCAAGGTCGAAGTCGGCTTCAACCCAGCCCGCGTCAAATTCTCGGACCTCGAACATAACCGTGGCGACGACCGCCCGATGGCCCCGGCCCATAGCGGCGGAGGTTTCGGCGGGGGTGGTTTCGGTGGGGGTGGCTTTGGCGGCGGCGGTAAGGGTGGCGGCGCCAGCAAGGGCTTCCTGCCCGACGGCGAGGAATAGAGCGCTTCACCTGTGCGTAAAATCGCACTAGCGAAGGGACATGGTTGCCAGGCTGCACATCGACCTCGACGCGCTCGTCGCCAACTGGCGGATGATGCAGCGTCGCGTCGAACCAGCCTACGCCGCTGCTGTGGTGAAAGCAGACGCCTACGGTCTTGGCGCAAAGCAGGTCGCCTCCGCTCTGGCCAAGGCTGGCTGCAGCCGTTTCTATGTCGCTTGGGCTGAGGAAGGCGCGGCCCTCCGCCGCCAGCTTGGCCCCGCGCCCGAAATCCTCGTCTTCCATGGCGTGACACCGGACACGCTTGACCTCTTCCAGATGTACGCGCTGCAGCCGGTGCTGAACCATCTCGAACAGATCGACCTCTGGACCAGCTCCAACGTACAGCCGCGCTCCGCCGCGCTTCACGTGGACACCGGCATGAACCGCCTGGGCGTCTCAAGGGCCCACTGGGCCGCCGCGGCCCGCATGCTGCCAAAGCCGAGCCGCCTGATCAGCCACCTTGCCTACGGCGATGAAGCCAGCCCCGCCAACGCCGCGCAGCTCGCCCGCTTCACCGAAGCTCGCGCCCATTGGGCCGGTGTGCCGGCCAGTCTCGCTGCCAGCGGCGGCGCCTATCTCGGCAAGGATTATCACTTCGACGAAATCCGCCCCGGCATCGCCCTCTATGGCGGCGGCCCCACGCCCGCCGACGGCTCAGCCCCCCACACCGTCGTCACCCTCACCGCACCGATCCTGCAGGTCCGCGATGCCCACAAGGGCGAGACTGTTGGCTATGGCGGCTCATGGACGGCTGGGTCGGACTGCCAACTCGCGACCATCGGCCTCGGCTATGCCGACGGTTACCTCCGCAGCGCCTCGAATTCGGGCAGGGTATTCGTACAGGGCAAGAAACGCCCCATCGTCGGTCGGGTCTCGATGGACCTCATCGTTATTGATGTCACAGGACTTTCCGTGTCGCCGGGGGATGAAATCGAGATCATCGGCCCCAACATGCCACTTCCGGAGGTAGCGGGCGCAATGGGCACGATCGACTACGAAATCCTAACCCGGCTGGGCGCCCGCCTCGACCGGCGCTATTCAGGGGCCGAATGACAGCCTCCCCTGCGCCCGAGAAGTCCCACACAGAGGACAGCCTGATCCTGCGGCCGTTCCGGCTGATCGGGCGGACCGTGATCGGCGGTTTGCGCGAGATCGGGCGCATCGCGTCGTTCTCCGGCCGCGTGCTGACGGCCTGCGTCACGCCGGTGACCTATCTGCGCGAAGTCATCCGCCAGTGCATAAAGATCGGCTTTTACTCGCTGCCTGTGGTCGGCCTTACCGCCGTCTTCATCGGCGCAGCTCTCGCGCTCAACATCTACATGGGCGGCTCACGCTTCAACGCCGAACAGTTCGTCCCCAACATCGTTGTCATCGGCATCACACGTGAACTCGGCCCCGTCCTCGCCGGCCTGATGCTCGCCGGACGTGTCAGCGCAGGCATCGCCGCCGAGATCGGCGCCATGCGCGTGACCGAACAGATTGATGCGCTGCTGACGCTCTCAGCGAAACCTGAACGCTAT
>CALRWU020000359.1:0-4165 GCA_943371945.1 Azorhizobium sp. AG788 | reverse complement strand
CAGCATTCGCTGGCGCGCAAGCCTGCGCCATAGAGAAGTTCAACGAGACACATTGTGCGCAGGTCGCTCGGCTCGGTTCCCTGCGCCGCTTCGATCAGGCGCGCCACCTCGTCCCGGCTCAGCACATCAGGCGGATCGCGCCGGAAGGCCGGCCCATCGAGCCGCGATGTCGGATTGTCCTGTCGCTCATTGTCGCCGAGCTGGAAGCGGAAGAAGCGTCGCAACGCCGACAGCCGCCGTGACACCGTCGCCGCCGACATGCCGCGCTCATGCAGGTCGCGCACGAAGGCGGACAGGTCGCGCTCGCCTGCGGCCACCAGCGACGTCTTGTTGGCGCGCAGGAAGCTCGAAGCGTCCTCCAGGTCGCGCCGATAGGCCTCGATCGTATTGTCCGCAGCGCCGCGTTCGGCGCGCAGCGTGTCGAGAAAGGCATCAATCCGACGGTTATCGAGCATCCCCAGAGGATGCGGCCCAGAGATTTATGGGAAGTTAGCTCGCAGCAGTCCGGGCGCTACAGCTACAGCGCCTTCCAGACCTGCAATGCCTCCAGCGCTATTGCGTTGGCGTCATCGGTCAGACCGATCGTCTGCATCTGCACCAACAGGTCCGACAGGCCGGCGAAGGAGAGAGCTGAAACGTCCGAGCCCAGCTGTCCGACAATTGCCAGAGCTGCTTCTGCATCCGCATCCTGACGCGTGGCGGCATAGATGCGCGCGATGGCGGAATCCGAAACACCCCGGCCAGCCGTACGTTGTGACGCCAGCGTGGCGCGCTGCTCGGCGGTGAGGTCTCGGCCCGTGCCGGAATAGAGGAACAGGGCGCGGGTGTTCTCGATTCGCCGGATGGTGAGTTGCTGGTCTGCGGTGGCTGGCGCTTTCGGCGCAGGCGCTGCGCCCGCGACAACAGGCGTCGGATAAGGCGCGGCAGCAAGCAGGCGTTCAAGGATCGCGTTGGGCTTTTCCGTCGTCGCGCCCGCGTAAGACAGCATCAGGTCGAGCCGCGCCAGGGCCCACGCATCCTGCTTGTCTTTCGCCGCCGTGCCGAGATGCTTGCGCCATTCACCGGCCAGCTTCGCATCCCCCGCCAGCAGCGCCGCGCGCGCCAGTGGCTCTGCATAGGGCAGAGTCCCGTCATTGCGTGGCAACGCCTTGATCGCAGGCGACAGTGCTGCTGCAAACAGCTGGCCGTCGGCCAGCGTCTCGGCAGACCGCAGCGCGGCGACATAAGCCGCCGCCCGGACGTCCGCTTTCGCATCCTTGGTCGAGGCGGCCGTCAGCGCCTGCGCGAGATAATCCGGCCGTGGGCTCGCCCCGCGCGCCGTCGGCTTTGCGGCGGCCGCATCGTCCTTGAGCGAGAGGATCGCGATCACGTCTGCGGCCTTGAGCTTGCCGCCATTGAAAGCGGTCCGCATCGCCGCGCGGCGTTGTTCCGTGGTCGCCTTGGCGTTGAGCGCAATGGCCGCCGCGATATCGGCAGGCGTTGCTGCAAAGCTCGCAGGCGTGGCCGGCAGGTTCGCAGCGACCGACACGGCCGCTTCGACGGCGGAGCCGAACCGGCCATCCGGTTTCTTCATGTCAGGCGAGGACAGGGCGCCCAGCGCCCCGATCAGCCACACGCCGAGTGACTCATTGGTCTTGGCGATCTGTTCGACGATCAGGCTCGCATTGGCGTCGCCGCCCACCGTCGCGCATGTCGCGCGCAGCGGCAGCCAGCCGGCATCCGCTGCAGGCTGGGTCTTGGCGCTGGCGCACGCGGCGTCGGTGTCGCCCTGCAGCAAAGCGAGTTCCGCGCCCGTGCGTTCGCCTAGCTTGCCCCAGTCGGTCTTGGGATAGCGCTTGCGCAGGTCAACCGCGTGCGCGCTCTCGCCCAGCTGTTCAAGCAGGCGGAGGCGTTCCGCTGTGAGATCCGCCCCATCTGCGGGGCCCTTGGCGCGTGACATCAGGATGCGGGACAGCAGCGCGCGCGCTGAAGGCGCCAGGTCGCGCGGCTGGATCGCCGCCATGACGGGCCCGAGTGTTGTGGCCGTGGTGTTGTTCCAGAAGGTCGCCGGGACAGCGCCTTCATTCGCGCCGATCCAGCCGACGCCCCACGCATCCACCTGCGCCAGCGGCGCCGAAGAAACCTGTGCGGCGGCAGTCGATCCCGCCAGCAGCGCGAAACTCAGCGCGACAGAGACAAGAGCGCTATTGCGCGGGCGCATTTGCGGCTCCGGCAGGCTCGGCCTGAACGCCGACATTGGTCGCCGGAACGCGCACTTCTATCTGCGCGGGTTTCCTGGAGTCGGCCTGGCCCGCGAAATAGAACAGCGCGCCGACCAGCACGACCAGAAGGATGCCCCCGATGATCGCGTACAGCTTCACCGGCATCGGTCCGCGCCGACGTGAAAATCCTCCACGAGCCATGTGATCACTCCGTCCAACAAACCCTGTGGGGATTCAATCAGACCGGGAGGCTGGGGTCCAGCTTTTGCAGCTGTTCACACGGATACGCCTGTCGGCCGGATGATTTGCCCCGGAAGCCTCGGGCGGTATAAGCCTCGGTTTCGTGAAACAGGGCAAGTCATGACTGCGCAACAGGGCGAACCGGAGGGCGGGCCCGACTCGATTGCCTCGCCAGCCGCCGCGCCGGCCAGCCGCCGTCGGCTGGAACGCACTGTCGCGCTTGTCGGCATGATGGGCGTCGGCAAATCCACGGTCGGCAAGAAGCTGGCGGACAGCCTCGGTGCTCCATTTGTCGACAGCGATGACGAGATCGTGCGCGCCGCCGGCCTCAGCGTGCAGGAAATCTTTGAACGCCATGGCGAACCCGAGTTCCGTCGTGGCGAGCGTCGCGTGATCGAACGCCTGCTCGGCGGTCCTCCTGTCGTGCTGGCGACGGGGGGCGGGGCGTATATGGACCCCGAAACCCGCGCGCTTCTGAAGGAGAAGGCGACCACTGTCTGGCTGCGCGCCGATCTCGACCTGATCTGGAAGCGCGTGAACCGGCGCGACACAAGGCCGCTGCTCAAGCGCGACAATCCGAAACAGGTGCTGGCCGACCTGCTCGCAGTGCGCGCGCCGATCTATGCCGAAGCAGACATCGCGATTGATTCGGGCGACGGCCCGGCCACCGACGCCGTAAAGGCCATCCGCGATGCGATGGGGTTTGAATGACGCGCGAGATCAGAACCGTCCGGGTCGACCTGGCGAACCGCAGCTACGACATCCTCATCGGCGAGGGCCTGCTGGCGCGCGCCGGCGAGCTGATCCGGCCGCTGATGGGCGCGGGCCGTTCCAAAGTGTTTGTCATCGCGGATGAGACCGTCGCCGGGATTCATGGCGTGACGCTCAACAGCGCCCTTTCCGCCGTCGGCATCACGCCGCATGTGGTGACGATCCCGCCCGGCGAAGGCTCGAAGTCCTTCTCAACGCTCGAAACCGTGCTCGACGCGCTAATCTCGCAGGGGGCCGAACGCGACGATCTGATCCTCGCATTTGGCGGCGGCGTTGTCGGTGATCTCACCGGGCTTGCCGCAGGCCTGCTCAAGCGTGGCGCGCGCTTCGTGCAGATCCCGACCACGCTTCTTGCCCAGGTAGATTCGTCCGTCGGCGGCAAGACCGCGATCAATTCCCGCGCCGGCAAGAACATGGTCGGCCTGTTCCACCAGCCCGTGCTCGTGCTCGCGGACCTCGGCGTACTCGACACGCTGCCCGCGCGCGAGCGGTCGGCGGGTCTCGCCGAGATCGCCAAGTATGCACTGATCGACGATCCTGCCTTCTTCGACTTCCTCGAAGCCAAAGCCGCCGCCCTGCGGGCAGGCGACAAGGCGGCGTTGGCGGAAGCTGTACGCGTCTCATGCGCCGCCAAGGCCCGCATCGTCGCCATAGACGAGACCGAGCAGGCCGAACGTGCGCTCCTCAACCTCGGACATACTTTCGGGCACGCGCTGGAGCGGGCCAACGGCTATCGCGCCAGCCTGCTACACGGCGAAAGCGTCGGCGCGGGCATGGCGATGGCGTTGCGCTATTCGGTAAGCCTCGGGGTCTGCCCCGGTCAGGATGCGGTGCGCGCCGAACGCTTGTTGAATGCGCTCGGCCTCGCAACGCGGGTCGCGGATCTCGGCGGCGGCCCCTATCCCGCTGACGAGCTGCTGGCGCACATGGCCCACGACAAGAAGGCCAAAAAC
>CALRWU020000358.1:0-4171 GCA_943371945.1 Azorhizobium sp. AG788 | reverse complement strand
GCGTCCGATCCCGCGCCGTTGAACAGTTGCGCGACTGCCCTCCTGCGAGATGGATGAAGGGAGTATCCCACGGAATCGAAAGTGTAGGATCGAGAGAACGATTTTCGGGGCTGTTTTCGACGCAAGTGTCTGGAATTACTGAGGTCTGTCAAAAATGGGCGTGTGCAGATTCGGCGGATAAGTCTGGGGCGACTTGGGAAAATCTCGCACATCCCGACGTTCGTCGGGATGTGCGGTTGGAGATGCGACGCAACTTCACCGGGCTCGCGCGCGTCCGGAATGACAGTAAGGGACGATGGAATTCCAACGCGGAGACAACCGAGATTCTCGGGATGCGCTTCGCTTACCCGAGCATGACTCCTCTGGGCGGGCGCGTGGCGGCCGACCGCCGATCAGGCGAGCTTCCATCTGGCGAGGGCTTCGTAGTGGGTGCGGGCGGCGTCGGCGATGGGACGGAGATGATCGGCGAGGGGCGTCTTCTTCTCGGCAGGCGGCGGGCCGAAGCCGGTGGAGCGTTCGACCGCGTCGTACCAGGCCGGGGCCCAAACGCCGTCGGTAGCGCGGCGGCCGGGCGGCCAGCTGAGCATTTCTGTTGTCCATGGAATGTCGAGGGCGGCGCAGAGTTTCGACAGCGTCGCGGCGGGATCACGCAGGACATCGATGCCTTCGACGACGGGCGGGGCGTGGCCGAGGCGGTCGGCTTCGCGTGCGAAGATCTCGGCCTGCTGCACGAAGCCGATATCGGCGAGAGCCACGTCTTCGCGCTTCTGCGTGTAGGAGGCGAGGACGAGGT
This sequence comes from Azorhizobium sp. AG788, assembly GCA_943371945.1. GTDB lineage: Bacteria > Pseudomonadota > Alphaproteobacteria > Caulobacterales > Hyphomonadaceae > UBA7672. The sequence continues at coordinate 3,378 of CALRWU020000358.1, read as the reverse complement.
CCGGATCGCGGATGAGGAAGGCGTTGCGGCACTGGCTCATCCAGTCGAGGTCGAAGCCGGGCAGCATGTGGTGGGTCATGTGCTTCTGGTAGAAGATGGGCGCGTTGTTTGGTGTCGGCGCGAGGAGGGTGGGCACGACATCGCGCCAGTCGTTCGGTTGCGCCGCGAGGACCTCGTCGTTCATCGGATGGATGAGGCCGGTCTCGCGCAGAAAGGCGGCGTAGAAGGGCTCGTCGACGACATGGCAGTCTGCGCGCGCGCCGAAGGAGCGCATCAGCGCAGTGGAGATGTTGCGCGGGCCAGACCACATGGCGATGCGGATGGGCGACATACGCGGCTCCATAGGCTCGGCTTATCCGGCGCGCCCCGGTGAGGGCTGCGCTAGTCGTCCGACTTGTCGGGCAGGCGGGGCAGGCCTGTTGCGGTGGTCGGCGCGAGTAGACCCGTCTTGGCATAGGTCATCAGCTTGTCGCGCGTGTCGGCGATGTCGAGGTTGCGCATGGTGAGCTGGCCGATGCGGTCGTTGGCGGTGAAGAATTCCTCGCCCTTTTCCATTGTCAGGCGCTCGGGCTTGTAGGTGAGGTTGGGGCTCACCGTGTTCATGATCGAATAGTCGTTGCCACGGCGCAGCTCGAGCGTGACTTCGCCTGTGATGGCGCGGGCGACCCAGCGCTGGGCGGCATCGCGCAGCATGAGGGCCTGCGAGTCGAACCAGCGGCCCTGATAGAGCAGGCGGCCGAGCAGGCGGCCATTGGTGCGGTACTGCTCGATCGTGTCCTCGTTGTGGATGCCGGTGACGAGGCGCTCGTAGGCGGCGAACAGCAGCGCCATGCCGGGGGCTTCGTAGATGCCGCGGCTCTTGGCTTCGATGATGCGGTTCTCGATCTGGTCAGCCATGCCGAGGCCGTGGCGGCCGCCAATGATGTTGGCCTCCAGCATGAGAGCGACTTCATCGCTGTAGCGTTTGCCGTTGAGCGAGACGGGGCGGCCTTCCTCGAAGCCGATGCTGACGCGCTCGTGCTTCACGGTGACGCTTTCGTCCCAGAACTTCACGCCCATGATCGGGTTGACGATGGTGACGCCCTTGTCGAGGAATTCGAGATCCTTCGCCTCGTGCGTGGCGCCGAGGATGTTGGAGTCCGTGGAGTAGGCCTTCTCGATGCTGGTCTTGTAGTCGAAGCCCTTGGCGACGAGGTATTCAGACATTTCCTTGCGGCCGCCGAGCTCGTCGATGAACTGCTGGTCGAGCCAGGGCTTGTAGACCTGCAGGCTGGGGTTCACGAGCAGGCCGTAGCGATAGAAGCGCTCGATGTCGTTGCCCTTGTAGGTGCTGCCGTCGCCCCAGATGTTGACGTTGTCGGCCTTCATCGCCTCGACGAGCATCGTGCCGGTGACGGCGCGGCCGAGTGGCGTGGTGTTGAAGTAGGTGACGCCCGCCGTGGTGATGTGGAAGGCGCCGGACTGGATCGCGGCGATGCCTTCGGCGACGAGCTGCTGGCGGCAGTCGATCAGCTTGGCGTCGGCTGCGCCGTGGTCCATCGCCTTGCGCGGGATGGCTTCGTAGTCGGTCTCGTCTGGCTGGGCGAGGTTGGCGGTGTAGGTGTAGCAGGCGGCGCCGTTGGCGCGCATCCAGACCAGCGCGGCCGTGGTGTCGAGGCCGCCGGAAAACGCGATGCCGACCTTCTGGCCTACAGGCAGTTTCTTCAGGATGGTGGCCATGGGAGTGGCTCCGCGCAGGGGTGATCAGGCGGCGCACTGATCGCGGATAGGGGGGGCTGCGTCAACAGGGAGGTGCGCGGGGGTAAGGGGAGTTTCCAGAGGTTATCGCACGCGCGGACGCGGGGGTTATTCGTCATCACCGATAAAAAACGACCAGAAGCGGATTCGCCTGAGCGGTGGCGCCAAATCTGGGCTCTCGAGGGTCTCGGTGGGCAGGTAGCCGCGAGTTTCGGCACGGATGTAGACGGCAAGATTGACGCCGTAGCAAATGATGTCCGTCTGGTAGACCGAGAAGATTGGATTGCCGTGAGCATGCGGCTCTTCGGGAATGTAACGGTGGCCGTAAATCGGGATGAGCTTGGGCGCCGCGGCAATCGCAGCGCGGGCGATTTCCCCTTGAGCTGACTTTTTTGTCGGTTTCTCACCCCACTCCTGCATCCAGAAACCATTGTTGTCGATGTCGAACAACATGCCTTCCAATGGCCACGCCAGCATGCGTTCGATCTCGGCGCGCGGTGTTCTGACCCAGTCAAAATCATCTTTTGGAATGACGCTACGCCGTTTGCGATAGATGTCCGCTAAGTCCGGCGGAAACCGGAGACTGTAGAGCTGCTGAATGCCGATCACCTCATCTTCCGAATAGCCGCTCATCCCGCTTCCTTGTCCTTCAGCGCGTCGTACAGCTCCCGCAACCGCTGTGTGACTGGGCCTGGCGTGGGCATCACATGACCATCCACTTCGCGCACCGGCGTCAGCCCGCCGAAGGTGCCGGTGACGAAGGCTTCGTCGGCGGTGTGGACGTCGAGGAGGGGGAAAGAGTCGAGCCTGATTGGGATGGTGTTCGCGTCGCAGAGCTTGATGACGTTGCCGCGGGTGACGCCGTTGAAGCAGAACTCGCCAGTCGAGGTGCGGACTTCGCCATCCTTCACCCAGAAGAAGTTGGTGGCGTTGCAGCTCGAGACCCTACCGGCGGGGTCGAGCATAAGGGCTTCGTCGCCGCCTTTGGGGATCACGTCGAGCAGTGCGCGGATGAGGGCGAGGCGCGAGTGCGAGTTGAGGCGCATGTCGAACATGTCGGCGGGCGTGCAGCGGATGTTGCTCGTGATGACGTTGAGGCCGCGCGTCACGATCTCGGGGCTCGGCTCTTTATACTCGGCGACGATGACGATGGTGGCGGCGCCCAGCGCGTTGCGCGGGTCCTGATTGACGGCTTTTTTCACGCCACGAGTCGCCATCAGGCGAAGGTGGGCGCCGTGCTGCATGTCGTTGGCGGCGAGGGTGGCGTGGAGGGCGGCGATCATCTGTTCGCGCGTCAGGCCGAGATCGAGGGCGATGTCGGCGGCGCCGCGATAGAGGCGGTCGATGTGGGCGTCGAGGAAGAGAAGCGCGCCCTTGTGCAGGCGCAACCCTTCCCACACGCCGTCGCCAAGGACGAAGCCGGCGTCGAAGACGGAGACCTTCGCCTCGTTGGTGGGCACGAGCGCGCCGTTGAGCCAGACCTTGAGGTTGGCGTTGCGCGGGTCGGCGGCGAAATCCTGGCTTCCGGCCATGGCGTTCTCTCTGGGTGGTGGTGGGGGGAGGGTAATCTGTGGTGTGGAGCGGTGGCTAGGTTGGAGTTGGGGCCTGTGAGCTCGCACTCGTCCTTCGACGGACGCGCGC
>CALRWU020000357.1:0-4195 GCA_943371945.1 Azorhizobium sp. AG788 | reverse complement strand
AAGCGACCGCGTGTCGATCGACACGCCATTGATCGCCCACGCGCCCAGCGCCGTGCCGCCCGTCGCGGCGGCAGCCTCTTCCGACGTCCAGAGCGGAGAAGGCGCATCAACCATGCGTTCCCCCCACATCCTTCAGCGCCGCGCGCGCGACATCGAAATCCGAGAACGGGATCGTGACGCCTTTCACGATCTGCCCGGTCTCATGCCCCTTGCCCGCGATCAGCAGCGCATCGCCTGCCTTCAGACGCCTGACGCCTTCGACGATGGCAGAAGCGCGATCTCCGATCTCGCTCGCATCCGGCGCGCCCTTGCGAATTGCGGCGCGGATCAGCGTGGGATCCTCGGAGCGCGGGTTGTCATCGGTGACAATCACTTCGTCCGCCAGACGCCGCGCCACATCGCCCATGATCGGCCGCTTGGTCGCATCGCGATCGCCGCCGCAGCCGAACACCACGATCAGCTTCCCTCTCACGTGCGGACGCGCTGCACGCAGCAGCACATTCAGGCCATCCGGCGTGTGGGCATAATCGACAAACACCGGGGCCTTGGTCGCCGTCTGGCCAACAAGCTCGAGTCGGCCGTGCACACCCTTGAGCTGCGTCAAACCATCGAGCACGGCATTCACGTCATCGCCCAGCGACATCGCGATGCCCGCCGCGCACAGCGCATTGAGCGCCTGGAACTCGCCGATCAGCGGCAGGTGAATCTTGCGCTCATTGCCCGGCGCGTCGCCCCACTGGATTACCAGGTCCTGCCCCGTCCCGCGCGGCAAGGCTTCGGAGATGCGCAGGTCGCGTCCGCGCCAGCCAACGGTGAACGGATTCAGGCCGGCCTCGCGCGCCGCCGTCTCGAAGGCTTCGAGCTCCGGGCTGTCCGCATTCAGCACCGCCGGCGCGCCCACCGGCAGCAGGTCGGTGAACAGCTTCATCTTGGCGGCGCGGTAGTCGTCGAAGTCCGAATGGTAGTCGAGGTGGTCCTGCGTAAGGTTCGTGAACGCCCCCGCCGCCAGCTTCACGCCATGCAGGCGATACTGCGACAGGCCATGCGATGACGCTTCCATCGCCGCATGTGTCACGCCTTCGCGCGCAAGCTTGTCGAGTGTCGCGTGGATCGCCACCGGATCCGGCGTCGTATGCCCGAGATCGACCGAACCCGAAGGACCGATCGCACCGAGCGTGCCCATGGACGCTGCCTTGCGGCCCATGCTGCTCCAGATCTGGCGCAGGAAATCGACCGTCGAACTCTTGCCGTTGGTGCCCGTCACCGCAGCAACGATGCCCGGCTGCATCGGATAGAAAGCCGCCGCCGCCTGCGCCAGCGTCAGGCGCGGCTCGTCCACGCGGATCGCCGGCACGCTCCATTCGCCCGGCCGCGCATCCGTCAGGATCGCGACCGCGCCAGACTTTATCGCGCCATCGATATAGTCGCGGCCATCCTTCGCCACGCCCTGCAGCGCCGCGAACACGAAGCCCGGTTTCACCTTGCGGCTATCGGCGGTGATGCCGACGACATCGATCCCTGAAAAATCAGGGGAGGCCGCTCCGGGAATGAGCACATCAAGCTTCATTGCGCGACCGCCTCCGCCACATCAGCGCCCGAGACAGGCGCACGCGTCGCCGTCGCTTCGAGCACAGGCCGAACATCCAGAAGCGGAGCTGCACGCGCGATCACCTTTCCTGCGATCGCCGCAGCCGTGAAGGCGGCCGTGCGTTGCGCGCCCGTTCTGGGCTGGGCCTCATCCAGAACGACTAGCACGACATATTGAGGGCGGGACGCCGGAAAGATCGCGGCGAAAGATGTGATATTCCTGTCCGGGTCGTAACCGTTCGGCGTCGGCTTCTCGGCCGTGCCGGTCTTGCCCGCCACTTCATAGCCGCGCGCCTCGGCGTTCTTGCCCGATCCTTCGAGCACGGTAACGCGCATCATGTCGAGAACCGTCGCCGCCGTCTGCGCCGACATCACGCGCTTGCGTACGACCTTCGCGGGATCAACCGGCTCGACAAACGACGGCAGCATATATTCGCCGCCATTCGCGAACGGCAGGTACGTCATCGCGAATGCCATCGGACTGACCGACAGACCGTGGCCATAGGCGACGGTCGCCATTGCCGTCGCATCCCATTGCGCGGGCACAAGCGGAGAGGCCCACTGCGGTCCGTTCGTCGGCTGTCCGCCGAGCAGGTTCATCTTGGCGAGAAACGTCTTCTGCGCCGTAGGTCCCATGCGCTGGGCGATTTCGGACGCACCGATATTCGACGAGTAGGCGAGGATATCCGTCACAGATACCGAAGAGGCATGCGGCAGCGGATGCGGATCGCGCACCGTCACCGTGCCGATCTTCACCGGCTTTGAGGCATCGAACATGTCCGTAGGCTTGAGCACGCCAGCTTCGAGCGCCGCCGCAACCGTCAGCGGCTTGTAGATCGAGCCCAGCTCCATCCGGGCATTGAGCGCGCGGTTGGTCTTGGCGTCGTCGCCCTCTTCCCCGCGCCTGGCAGGATCGACCGATGGCCACGAGGCAATCGCGCGTACAGCGCCCGTGCTCACGTCCAGCACGATACCCACGGCGCCCTTCATGTCGAAGTCGGCATAAGCGGCCTGCAGCTCTTCCTCGAGCACGAACTGAACGCTGGCGTCCAACGTCAGCATGAGCGGCGCTCCGCCCTTCTTGAGCTGATCGTTGTAGATCCGCTCGACGCCTTCCAGCCCCTCGCCATCGATGCTGGTATAGCCGATGAAATGACCGGCCAGCTTGCCGTTTGGATAGACACGCTGCGGTTCGTCGACGAACACCAGCCCCTCGACGCCCGTCTCCTTCAGAGCGTTCACCTGTTCGTCCGTCAGCTCGCGCTTGACCCAGGCGAACTGCCGCTTCTTGTCCGACATCAGCGCCGTCAGCGCATCCTCGCCTAGATCCGGAAACACCGAGCGGATGCCCGCGACCACATCGCGCGAATCCCAGATCGCGCTCGGATCGACGGCCAGAGACTTGCCTTGCACCGTTGTCGCCAGCAACTCGCCCTTGCGATCGACGATGTCGCCGCGCCGCGCGATCTCCGCCTTGGCGACCGGCAGCGCCGCCTTGTTCGGTCCGTTGAACGCGACATAGGCCGAGCGCCCCACGATGATGACGAAGATCAGCGCCAGCACGCCCGCAACAATGCGAGCGCGGCGCGGACCCCAGACGTCCTCATATGGCGCAGCGTATGCCCTCATTACTGTTGCGGCTTCACCGCATCAGGAGCCACGTCAGGTGAAGGAGCGAGAGTCTCGGGCGGCTGTCCCGGCGCAGGCAGGCGCGTGCGCTCCTCACCAAGCCGCTGCTTGAGCGCTTCGGCCGCCGTGTACTGGTTGGGATTGGCAGGCGCGAGGCCGAGCTGCTGCTGTGCGATCCCGCCGATCCGCTCCGGCCGCGTCAGCACAGCCTCATCGGCGCGCAGACCGGCAATCGCCTTCTCTTCATCGGCCACCTGGACCTTGAGATCCTCGATGCGCGCCTGCGTGTCTTCCGCACCGAGTTTGGCGCGATAGACCGCAACAGCCAGCGCAGCGACAACAAGACCGCCAATGATCGCCAGACGGTTCATCAGGCAACTCCTTCAAGCTGTTTCAACCCCGGCAGGCGGAACCCTTCATCGGGCCCTGACTCCCATGCCGGCGCATCTGTCCGCAGCGCCCACCTCAAGCGCGCCGACCGCGAACGCGGATTGGCGCTTGTCTCTGCTTCGCTTGCCTCTGTGGCCTTGCGTTGCAGGACTTCAAACGTGGACGCCTTGCCCTTGGGCGCGCGCGGCACATGGCGGGAGACGCCAGGATCATTGCCGGATCGCGACCTCAGGAAGAGCTTCACGATGCGGTCTTCGATTGAATGGAAAGTTACGATCACGAGCCGGCCACCGGGTTTCAGCACACGTTCGGCGGCCCCTAGCGCGCGCACCAGCTCGCCGCTCTCGTCATTCACCCACATCCGCAACGCCTGGAACGAGCGCGTCGCCGGATGGGTCGGCTTGCCGCGCCGCCCGCCGAGCGACTTCTCGATCACGTTGGCGAGGTCGAGCGTCGTGGTGAAAGGCTGCGCGCGGCGGCGATGCACGATCTCGCGCGCAACCCGGCGCGCGCCATGCTCGTCGCCAAGAATGTGAAAGATATCGGCGAGTTCGCCCTCAGTCAGGCGGTTCACTGCATCGGCTGCGCT
>CALRWU020000356.1:0-4221 GCA_943371945.1 Azorhizobium sp. AG788 | reverse complement strand
TCCAGTTGTCGCGATCGAACAGAATGCGGCGCACGCGATCAGCCAGAAACGTCGTCAACGGAAACTTGCCTCCATTGTAGGACGGGATGGCCGGATCGGGATCGTAGGTCTTCGTCACCAGCGCGTCGGTATCGGAGATGCCTTCAAAGCGCAGGATCTCACCGGCAAACAGGAATGTGTCGCCCGGCGTCAGCATCTCGAAGAAGTATTCCTCCATCTCGCCCAGCTTGCGACCCGGCCGCATCAGCCGCTTGTCGGCATTGGCGCCCCTGTAGAACGACACCATGCGGACCGAGATCATGGGGCTTTCGATGATCACGCCGATGTTCATGCGATGCCGGCTGCGCACATCGTCATTGCGTGCGCGCCAGACGCCATCGGGAAAACGCACGATCCTGCGAAACCGATCGTAGGTCTTCAGGGCATAGCCGCCTGTTGCGACCAGATCGACGACCCGCTCCCACGTCTGCCAGTCGAGATCCGCATAGGGCTCGGCCACCCGCACTTCGTCGTAAAGCTTCACAACGTCGAAGCCATCGCCACAGGCCCGGCTCATCACGTGCTGGGCCAGCACATCCAGCGCGCCGCGACGGGGCCCCGGCCCATCCAGTTCTCCCGCCGCGACGGCCTCGACAGCCGCCCGACATTCGAGAACTTCAAACCGGTTCGACGGTGCGAGCAGGGCGCGACTCGGCTCGTCCATCCGGTGGTTGGAGCGCCCGATCCGCTGGATCAGGCGCGAGGAGCCCTTGGGCGCTCCCATCTGGACGACAAGATCAACGTCGCCCCAATCGATACCCAGATCGAGCGTCGAGGTGCACACGACAGCCTTCAGCGCGCCCGCCGCCATGGCAGCCTCGACCTTGCGGCGCTGGTCCACATCGAGCGAGCCATGGTGCAGGGCGATCGGCAGGCCGTCCTCGTTGACGCGCCACAGTTCCTGGAATGTCATCTCCGCCTGGCTGCGCGTGTTGACGAAGACGAGCGACATCTTCGCGGCTTTGATCGCCTGATAGACCTCGGCGATGTTGTGCCGGCCGGAATGCCCCGACCACGGAATACGCGCTTCGGAATCCAGCACCTCAATATTGGCCTTGGCGCCGCCCTGATGCCGGATGATCGGCGTGCCGGGCCCAAGCCAGCGCGCCAGCGCTTCCGGATCACGGACGGTCGCCGACAACCCGATGAAGCGCGCAGCAGGCGCCCACGCACGCAAGGTCGCGAGACCCAGCGCCAGCATATCTCCGCGCTTGGTCTGCGCGATCGCATGAACCTCGTCGACGATCACGGCGCGGAGGTCAGCGAAGAACCGCCCCGCGTGTTCCGACGCCACCAGCAGGGCCAGCTGCTCCGGCGTAGTCAGGAGGATGTCCGGCGGCTTCGCCCGTTGCCGCTGTCGCCGCGAAGGACTGGTGTCGCCGGTTCGGGTGTCGAGCGTCAGGTCGAGCTGCATCTCCTCGACCGGCTGCTTCAGGTTCCGCGCCACGTCCGTCGCCAGCGCCTTCAACGGTGAAATGTAGAGCGTATGCAGCGCGGGATGCGCGCGCGGCGGCGCCTCGGCCAGCTCGATCAGGCTTGGCAGGAAGCCAGCGAGAGTCTTTCCGCCACCGGTCGGCGCGATCACCAGACCGCCCTGACCTAGCCGCGCCGCCGCGATCAGCCCGGCCTGGTGCGGCCGCAGAGACCAGCCACGCATGCCGAACCAGTCCGCAAAGCGCGGCGGCAACAGGTCGATGCCTGTGGTTTCGGGCTGCCTCTGATCATCGGCCATCCACCCCAGGATAGGCGCTCGCCCGCCGCTTGTCCCGTCACCCGTTAAAAGCCCCTGCCCGCGCATTAACGATTTATTGGCCAACCCACCGCACTTTATGGTTCCATGACCGTGTCGATCCGCGCATCGCTGCTTCTAAGCGCACTCGGCATGGCCGCGTTGACCGCAGCCTTTGCCGCGCCGAGCGACGATGAGGCAACATCTCACCATACCAGGCACTGGTCCTACGGCGGCGAAAACGGGCCGCAAAGCTGGGCCGAGATCGACCCAGCAAACAAACCCTGCGCAACAGGCGCGCAGCAATCCCCGGTTGATCTCTCAGGCGCCTTGAACGCCAAGGCCCCCGCTCCCATTCCACGCTGGATTCCGGCACGGGGGGGCGCCGTCATCAATAATGGTCATACGCTTCAGGTGAACCTTGATGTCGGCGGCAGCGTTCAGCTCGGTGGCAAGGACTATGTGCTGAAGCAGTTCCACTTCCATCACCCGTCTGAACATACGATCGACGGCAAGGCCTATCCGCTTGAAGTACATTTCGTGCATGCGGCCCCCGATGGCGACCTTGCCGTGGTGGGGGTGCTATTCGAAGAAGGCCCCGCGAACCCCAATCTCGACGCGATCTGGTCCACAGCACCGGTCAAGGAAGGGGAGGCACATGTCACCAGCACGTTTGACGCGGGCGCCTTTATGCCGCCGGTCGTCGGCGCCTACCGCTATGAGGGCTCGCTGACCACGCCGCCCTGTTCTGAGACCGTGCACTGGACGGTGATGTCTACGCCCGTCACTGTCTCGGCCAGCCAGATCGCTGCTTTCGCAACCCTGTTTCCGTTCAACGCGCGCCCCGTCCAGCCGCTCAACCGGCGCTACATTCTCAAGACGTCTGGCTGAGCTTCCACCGCGATGCGCGCCATAGCCACGGCGCCAACGTAAACATGACCACGCCAAACAGCGTCAGTCCGATCAGCACCCGGTTGAAAGTGTACTCGAAGGTCGGAAACTGGGTCCAGTTGACCGACAATGTCGTGACCATGGTCGCGACGCCCATCGCCACGCCCGCGCGTGGGTGAGCGAGCAGTAACCAGAAGACGACGAAGTCGACCGCACAGATTCCATACCAGAACCACACCGCCCATTCTGGCGCCGGGCCGTGATACCAGGGACTGCCATTCACCCACAGCCAGCCAAAGTGCGACACGGCGCCGAACAGGAAACCTACGCCGAGGAGAACGCGCGTGCGATCGGCCGCGTTCATATGCGGACCCCACGCCCGCACAATGTCGAAGAGCCACATCACGCGAGCAGCTTCCTCAGCTTTGCGTAGTCTGCCTTGGAGTTGTGCCGCGAATCCATCGGCACGGCCTTGAGCAAAACGATCTCGATGTCGCCCATCGCTTTCGCGCGAACCTGCAAGTCCGGCAGGGTCAAGCCGTCTCCCGCCAGCGCCAGCTTCGCTCGCGCCCCCTCCGCCAGCAGCGCCGCCTGCTTCACGCCAGGCCAGCTCAGCGCGGCTGTCTCGATCGCGAACGGGAACAGCCCGCCATGCGCGGCCTCGCGTCGCCCCAGCAGCCACAGCCTCCCGTGCTCATCAATCCGCGCAGCATCACCCGTGCGATGCCACAGAACGCCGTCGCGGATGCTCTTGGTCGAAAGATCATCCGCTGGATCGAGATAGCCCCGGTTCACATGCGGACCTGCGACAAACACCTCGTGGTCGCGTATCTCAACCTTGATCTCCGGGATCGGCGATCCCGCCAGCAACCCAGCTCCTCCGGCCATCGCCGCCCAGTCAGCCTCGGAAATATCGCTCAGCGCCAGATGCGCAATCGGTTCGGCCTCGGTCGAGCCATAGACGGCATGGACCTCCGCCGACGGCGCCGCCCCGGCGATCGCATGTAGCAGATTAGGGAATACTGGCCCGCCACCCGTAAAAACCGCCTGCAGCTGCGACATCGGCACAGCCCCTTCCGCAATGCGCGCCACCACCGCAGGCGGCGCAACAATCCGGTTTACCCTGTGACGCGAGATCTGCTCGCGGAGCTTTCCACCATCCAGTTGCGCTGGGCGCGTCAGCTTGCCCGCCGGGATCACGCTGGTCGCCCCCGCTGCAAGGTTCGAGAGGATAAACACCGGCAAAGAGATTAGACCGACGTCCTCCGGCTGCGTTCGCCGCAGCTTCTCCAGCAGCTCATGCTGCAGCATCAGAAAATCTGCCGATCGGACGATGCCCTTCGGTCGCCCCGTCGACCCCGACGTGAATGTGATCAGGGCAGGCGCATCACCTGACACATGCTTCACAGCATCGACACCGACGACATCATCATCGATGTCAGGCAGTAGTTTCAACCCGCGCAGTTCCGGGATCAGCAGCCGCAGCGCATACCCGATACCCGCTGTGATCATCGCCTTCGGTTGCGCCGCCTGCACCGCAACGCGCAGACCCCTTAGCCCCG
>CALRWU020000355.1:0-4227 GCA_943371945.1 Azorhizobium sp. AG788 | reverse complement strand
CGGCCAAGCTTTCATCACGATGTCGAGAAAGTCAGCGGAGACCTGCCAGTGTTCGGCGAGGGCGGGCGCAAGTTCACCTGCGAGGGATTCGAGCTGGCTCCAGTCAACGCCGCCAACGAGGGAGGCCTGGTCGATCAGCGCGCCAAGCTCGTCCGCAGCGGCAAGCAGCGAGGCGGGCGGCAGGCGCTCGCCATCGACATTGACGCGCCATGCCTGGATGAGGCGTGCGAGGGCGCCGCGACGCTGGGCGGACGAGAGCGATGGCGGCAGGTCGAGCGCGTCGGGACCGAACGCGGCGAGACCATCCTCCTCCTCGATATCGCCGAGCGGGCGGATCTCGGGTGTGAGCATCGTGCCGTTCATGGAGTTGTAAAGTGACAGGGCAAGGCCACGTGCGGCGCGCTGGTTCGGCGTGAAGATCAGCGCGTCGGCGAGCGCTTCCGGATTGTCGCGCGCGCCCGTAGCTTCAACGAGGCCGCGTGCGAGTTCATCGAGAAAGGCGGACGACGGCGGAAGGTTGAAAACCTTGTGGCCCCCCGAGAAGAGCGCAGCCGCGGAGATCACGCGCCCGGTCCCATCAGGTTGAGGCGGGCCTCGGCTTCATCGCGGCCGGCAGGGTCGCCGACATGCATCCAGAACGGCGACATCACGGCGCCGAACAGGCGGCCACGGGCGGAGAACGCGTTCCAATAGGCGTTGGCGGAGAAGGGCTTTGCTTCGTAGCCGCGCAGGAGATCGGCGCGCGTGATGTGGGTGCCGGCGAAGACGTAAGGCGCGCTTGGCCGGTCGCCACGGCGTTCGACCTGGCCGTCGGACGCAAGATAGAAATCGCCGGGGCCGCGGAAGCCGAGCGTGGCGTCCATCTGCGCAAGGAGCAATAGCGCGTCCATCGTGGCGGGGTCGTAGGCGGCGGCCATGTCGAGAAAGGTCTGGTCGCCCGCCGTCGCCCAGGTGACATCGGTGTTGATGACGAAGAAGGGCTCATCGCCGAGCAGGGGCAGCGCCTTCACGACGCCGCCGCCGGTTTCGAGCACGAGGGCGCGCTCGTCCGAGATGATGATCTCGATATCTTTGCGCTGAGCCAGGTGCGCTTCCATCATGTCGGCGAGATAGTGGACGTTGACGATGGCGCGGGTGACGCCTTGCGCGACCAGCTTGTCGAGCACGCGGTCGACCAGCGTGCGGCCGCCGACTTCGATCAGCGGCTTGGGCCGCGTGTCGGTCAGCGGCTTCATGCGCGTGCCGAGGCCCGCGGCGAGCAGCATGGCAGTCGCGATTTTCGTCATGCCGAAACCAGCAGATGCGGCGCGACCGCTGTGACGAAGCCGCGCGCTTCGGCCATGGCCGGATGGCTCAGTGTTTCGTTGAGCAGGCCGCGCAGACGGGGTTGGAACTGGTCGTAGCGGGGCTTTTTATCTCGTGTAACGAGGCGTGCGAAGATGCCCATGATGCGCATGACGTTCATGGCGCCAAGTACGGCAAGGCGCTCGTCGAAGTCGGCGCGCGAAAGGCCCATGCCGTCGAGATAGCTGACAGTCGCAGCCTCGCGGGCCTCGGCGGAAACATCGCGGCGGGCGTCATGCAGCAGCATGGACATGTCCCATTCGCCCCAGCCCAGCACAGCATCCTGGAAGTCGAGCAGGCCGACGCGGCCTAGACCGTCGCGCTGTGGCAACCAGAGAAGATTCTCCGCATGCGTGTCGCGCAGGATGAGGGCGCGGGGAAATTCTTCCGTCTTGCCGATCAGGGTCTCGCGCACGCGTTCCCAGCGCAGTCGTGTTTGCTCCCCCATGCGCATGTCGAGGTCGCGCTGCGGCATCCATTCGACGAACAGGTCCATGTTGGCCGACAGGGCGAGGTGATCGTAGGAGAGGATCGGCCATTCGCCGCCGCGATAGGGCATGACGAAGGGTGCTGGCGCGCGATGCACGGCCGCGAGCACTTCGCCTGCGGCGGCATAGAGCGCGATTTCATCGCCGCCCTTCAGGATCACCTCTGCGAAGAGATCATCGCCAAGGTCTTCGAGCAGAGCGAGACCGCGCGGCAAGTCCTGTTCGAGGACGGTCGGCGCCGACAGGCCAAGCCCCTGCAGGTGAGCGGCGACGGCGGCGAAAGCTTCGACCCGCGACGCAGCGAGACGCGAGATCGCGTTCCAGCCCAGCTTCAATCTTTCTTCGTCGTCGGCGCCCGGCGGACAGGGCACGGATTCCAGCGGCGGTGCGTCCATCAGCATCACCGTCTCGGTCTTGCGACGCAGGCGCTCATAGCGGCGCGTCGATGCGTCAGCGTTCAGCGGCGTGCGGGCGGCTTCGCCCCAGCCGGCGCCATCCAGGAATTCCTGGATCTCGGTCGCGCGCAGGTTGTTACTCATGGTGTTGGGCGCCAGTCGCCATTGAGCCGTGTGCTCCAGTTGTCGAGGTCCACAAGCCGGGCGATTCGTCCGGCGCCTCCAAAGGATAGCCGAACTTCCAGCCGTGCGGTGGGAAGATCGCGTCCTAGCCTTTCAGGCCATTCGATCAAGGCGAGCCCATCCACAGCTTCCTCCAGCCCGAGTTCCCGTGCCTCGCCGGGGTCATTCAGGCGGTAGAGGTCAAAGTGCCAGATCGACAATTCTGGCGCAGCGTAGGTCTGGACCAGCGTGAATGTTGGGCTCGGCGCTTCTGTTTCGGGGCCGACCAGGCGCTGAATCAGGGCGCGGGCGAGGGTGGTCTTTCCAGCGCCAAGGTCGCCAAACAGCGCGATGACGTCGCCCGGACGGGCGATCTCCGCCAGCCGCTGCCCGAGGGCGGCGGTGTCCGCCTCTCCGGCGAGATCGAGGGTCAGGGCAGGGTGGGTCATTTGCGCCGGTTTGACTGCCCGATTGAGGCCGATCTGCGTCATTCGGCGAAGCTGTGGCGAGCGTCAACTAATCGCCCAAAATGCGTCAGTGCCGGGAACTAATAACTTACAATCCTACCTACGCCTCCGTCGTCGCGTAGAGCTTCAAGGGCCTCTGCGAGCGTAGCGATTAGGTCACGACCGGTGGATGTCACAAAGTAGTTCGACAGGTCCGTGATGGTTGGAGAGATCTTTGAGCCCCAAGGGGGCACCTTGCTTCTATCATTCGCATCCCAAACGACCTGATCAGGCTTGAACTTCGCAAGCTCTGCGCGAATGACGGATAGCTCGGCCAGGGCATCTGCAGCCGCCTCTTGCCGGATTTCTCCATCATAAAGATGCCTCATCAAATTCGGAAATCGCCCTCCCCATTCGGGTTCCAAGCGAACCGACACTGTAGAAAAGAACGCGTGGAAGAAATCAGAAGAACCGATTTCATCTACGATGCTCCCAACCTCAATTCCCACAGTCACGCGCTTCTCCCTCAAGACCCGAAGGTTATTCGGAGTGATTGTTCGGATCAATGTTCGTTTCGGACCCCAAATCGGCCAATCTCAAATGTAACGCCGAACGTCCGTAATGTGTCTGACAAGCTGCAGCGCAGGTTCTGTGCAGCCGGCCCGGTCGCCCCTGTCTTAACCGCCGCGCCATGCTAAGACGCCAGCGTTTCGGGAAGGACTGTCGGCATGTCGGAGACGCCCCAGCGCGTTGTCATCATTGGCGCAGGCCAGGCGGGCGGGCAGACGGCGTATTCGTTGCGGCAGGGCGGTTTCGTTGGCGAAATCACGATTATCGGCGATGAATCCGCGCCGCCTTATCAGCGGCCGCCCCTGTCGAAGGCCTATTTCAAGGGTGAGATGGACGCCGAACGGCTGTTCCTCAAGCCGCTGGACTATTACGCCGAGCACCGCATCGACCTGATCACGGGTGAGGCGGCGACCGCGATCGACCTCGCCGCGAAACAGGTCTCGCTGGCCGGTGGCCGGGTGCTTGGCTGGGACAAGCTGGTGATCGCGACGGGCGCGCGGCCGCGCAAGCTGAGCCTGCCGGGGTCCGACCTCGAAAACATCACCGAACTCCGCACCCTGGCTGACGTTGATCAGCTCAAAAAGCTGGCAACGCCCGGCGCCCGGATGGTGGTGATCGGGGCAGGGTATATCGGTCTCGAAGCCGCTGCCGTCGGCGTTCAACTGGGTCTCAAGGTTACGGTCCTGGAGGCGATGCAACAGGTCCTCTCCCGCGTCGCCGGCCCAGAAATTGGCGCGTTCTACACGCGTATCCACCGCGAGGCCGGGACGGATGTGCGGCTGGGCGCCCGGATCGACGGGTTTGAGGGGGTCGGGTCGGTGA
>CALRWU020000354.1:0-4235 GCA_943371945.1 Azorhizobium sp. AG788 | reverse complement strand
ATGGCGTCGGCGATGCGAAAGAAAGCCGGACCAAGCTCGTCGCGGATTTCGACATCGCTGACCGTCTCGGAGAGCGCCTGCTGCATGCAGGCCAGCCACTGATTGCGTTCGCTCTCGCCGATCGGAAGCGCACGGTGAAGGCTCATGATGCAGGGTCGATCGGTGCGCATGAACCAGTCACGCGGTCCGCCGATCCATCCCATCAGGAACTCCGCCAGGCTTTCAGTTATGGGTTCGAGATCTGCTTTGTGCATCGCGCGGATGCCGGATGCGGCAGGCTGTTCAGACATGACCTCGTAGAACCGCCGGGCAAGACGGCGAAGGCCTTCCTTCCCACCAATGCGCTCGAAAGCTGAATTCTCGTCGTGTCGTGCGCCACTCACAGGCCGTCTCCTGACTATCCAGACGCAGAAGGAATGGTCAGCGCCGGGGTGACTTGATCCAGGTCAAGCCCGCCCCCCCACTGGCGCCGGGGCGCGGGCAACCTATCTCCTCTGCAAACAGGAGTTCCCCATGGCCGAACCTATCCGCAAGGATCTTCCCGTCTTTCTGCACGACAGCGACGTCGCCATCGGCGCCGTTCGCGGCATGCACGGGAATGACGTGATCATCTATATCGAGAACGCTGGCGATTTCACCCTGCCGCGTGGCGTTGTGCAGGACGTGCACGAGCATAAGGTGATCCTAGACGGCGGCAAGCTTGACGCCAAGGTTCACGCCGCAATCGCTCGCGCCCATTCCGCCGAGGATGACGAAGATCACGAGCGAGTCGAAGACTGATCGAGCCCGCGCAGCTTAGCCAGCCGGCGTTGCGTCCGGTGCGGGCTTCTGATGCGCAACAGGCACTGCGGTGGTCGCCGTCGCGACTGCGTCCTTCCGCTCGATCTCCGCATCCGGTAGGCGATGCTTCTGCATCAAGCGCGTCAGGAACCAAGCGTAGAGGCCGCTCGCCGGCATGATCAGCACGATCTTGAACAGGATCCAGACGTTCACCCCGTCCATCTCGAACCCGAACAAGTTGTAGATCTGACCGGGCGCGAACATCTGGCGCACAACCTCGTTGGCGATCGCTGTCGCCACGAAGAACCACGCGAAGCTCCAGGTGAACTGGTCCCAGCCCTTCTGTGTGTAGTGAAATGTCTTCTCGAAGATGTACTTGAAGAAGTTCTTCTTCATGAAGAGGCCGACGAACAGGAAGATCGCAAAGGCCGCGTTGAACATCGTGACCTTCACCTGCACCCAGAACGGATCATGGGTGACCAGCGTCAGGATGCCAAAAACAACCGTCACACCGGAGGCAATCAGCGGGAAGATCGGCAGGCGCTTCAGCACCAGCTGCATCGCGATGACCGCGATCACGGTCGTGACGATCAGCGCCCAGGTGCCATCCTCGACATTGCCGGTGATTGCGTTGACGACGAACAGGGCGACCAGCGGGCCAAACTCGCTGGCGATGTTGACGGTCTGCTCCGCATTGAACGGATAGATCTTTTTGACCCAGCTCATGCCCACGAAATCCCTCGGCGCCCGCCCCGCTCAGACATCTGATAGGACCAGCACCACGCTGCAAGTCCTATAGAGGGCCTCAAAAGGCGTAAATACCGCAACGCCAATTACACTGTTCTGAAAGGCTCTCAGATCACGGCTCCCGCCATTTCCGCAGATGACAAGAATGGGTAGGATCATCAACAAAGCGGGAGATTTCGATGAAACGCATTGCAGCATTGGCGCTGGTCCTCGCGATGGCGGGTTGCGCGACCCAGCCGTCTATGTCGCAGGCGGGCCGGGGCTGGGCGGGCGTTTGGGGCGCATCTCCCACCATCCCGGTGGCCGGATCCAAGGGCTACGAAAACCAGACAATTCGCCAGGTTGTCCGGCTGAGCCAGGGCGGTCAGTCATTCCGTATACGGTTCACGAATGAGTATGGCGACAAGGCGCTCGACATTGGCGGCGCGACCGTTGCCCTCGCCGGACCTGACGGAAAATCAGTCGGCCCATCCGTTGCTGTCTCCTTCGCTGGCAACCCAGCAACCGTCGTTCCGCCTGGCGCTCCCTTGCTGAGCGATCCGATCCGGATCAGCGCAAAGGCGCTCGACTCGCTGTCGATCAGCCTGTTCCTGCCGACCGCCACCGGACCTTGCACTTGCCATTTTGCTGGCACGGCGACGACATGGGTGTCCGGCCCCGGCGACTTCACCAAGTCCGGCTTCGAGGCGGCGCAGACCACCACCACGCGCGCGTTCATTTCTGCTGTCGAAGTCGAAGCGGCATCCCCGCGCACCGTCATCGCGTTCGGTGACTCGATCACCGACGGCACCGCCTCCACCACCAACGCCAATCACCGCTGGCCCGACATCCTGACCGACCGGCTCGTCGCCTCGGGTCAGACCATCGCGATCTCCAATCAGGCTATCGCCGGCAACCGCGTCCTCACCCAGCAGATGGCGATCTTTGGCGCGAACGCCCTCGCCCGCTTTGACCGCGACATCAGTTCCGTGCCGAATGCAAAGTGGCTGATTGTGCTCGAAGGCATCAACGACATTGGTTCTGGCGGCGCAACGCCGCCGTCCGCCGAGCAGATCATAGGCGGCTATCGCCAGCTGATTGCTCGCTCTCATGCGCAGGGCATCAAGGTCTATTTCGCGACGCTGCTACCCTACGAAGGCGCGCGCTATTTCACGGAGGTCGGCGAAGGCATCCGGCAGCAGGTGAATACGTGGATCCGCACGTCAGGTGCGCCCGATGCCGTCATCGACTTCGACGCCGCGATGAAGGACCCGGCCAACCCGCGCAAGATGAAGGCCGAGCTGCAGTCGGGGGACTGGCTCCACCCCAACGACGCTGGCTACAAGGTGATGGGCGAAGCCATTGACCTCGCCCTCTTCAACTAGCGGTCACATCTTCATCCGTGGACGGCCGATGTAATCCCGCTTGCCGAGCGGGACACCCTTGGCGCGAAAGATATCGTACGCGGTCGTCGCGTGGAAATGAAAATTGGGCAGCGAGAAAGTCAGCAGGAAGCCCTCGCCCGTGAAAGGCATCTGCTGTTCGCCAAGGTTGAAGACCACGTCCTTGTGCTCCAGCGCGTCGATCTCCTCGCGCGCGTACGCTTTCACTTGAAGCGCCGCCTCATGAAGGCGTGCCTGCAAAGCGTCGAAATCATCGGTCGGCGTACCGTAAGGCGGCTTGAACACACCGACTTTCACGCCTTCGATCGCGCCGACCGAATGTCCGATCGCCGCCTGCACCTGATAGCGCAGCGGCAACATGTCCTCGTAGATGCGGGAATTCAGCATCTCGGTCAGATCGATGCCGTTCGCCTCGCAATGCGCCCGTCCCTTTTTCAGCACGCCTTCGAGCCCGCCGAGCGTCTGAGCGAAAAGCGCGGCTGTGGCGTCGTACAGTGTGGTCATTGATTATCTCCGCCCCGTCCGTGTTTGATCCGAGGCTAGGATGGTCAGGGCAGCACCGCAAATGAAAAGGCCGCGCTGGCAAAACAGCGCGGCCCGATCACTTGCGCTTCGACAGGACCTAGCGCGTCCGCTTGCTCGCCTTGACGGGCTTCGCCTCAGCGGCCTTGGCGCGTTCAAGCTCGCGCGCGCCAGCGAGGATGCCAAGCATGCCCTGATTGCCTTCATGGCAGGCGTACTCGTAGACGCGGGTCGCGGGATAGAAGCTGAGTTCGGCCTTCCACGGCTGGGTGTACGTCGCCGGGTCATTCACCTCGAACTGGTAGTTCACTTCCTTGTCGCTGATGCGGGTCAGCCTCTCCGTCACAACGCCGTCCGGGGATACCGGGAAGTCCTGTTCCCTCGCCTGCAGCGGGTTGATGTTGCGAGTCTCCATCACGAACGAGTCTCCCTCCCACCAGCCGACCGTGTCACCAAGCCACGGCTTGATCGCGTTCGGCTTATGGCCTTTGCGGGCCTCGTCCGCCGTCTTGAAGATCGGCACAATGCGGGCATCGTGCGCCATCTCGACCAGGATCATCATGTGGTCCGGCGTCTGCACGAACTGGTAATTGTTGTTGTACAGCACGCTCAACATGCCCGGCCCGCCGGTCTGGCCAAAGCCGATCAAACAGCGTTCGGATAGCGTCGGCTCTTCGGGCCCCTCATACGGCGCGTTGCCGGTCATGTAGACGCGGAAGCCCTCCATGGCGCGCTTCGCTTGTCCCACCGGATCCTTGAAGGGCAGTTGACCATTGGCGGGCTCGACGATGTTCGACGTGCGAT
>CALRWU020000353.1:0-4242 GCA_943371945.1 Azorhizobium sp. AG788 | reverse complement strand
AGGGCTGCGACCGGGTGTGAACGCCGCCGTTTCCTGTTGCGCCGGAACATGCTCTAGCTTTCGCCCTGAGCTGGAGGGAATTGATGAGACACGTGCTTCTTGCCGCGACAGCGGCCGCAGCAATTGCGCCTGCTGCGCACGCCCAGATCGACAGCGTCCGGGTCGGCGTGATGCAGCACAATATCTGCGTCAGCGACTGCAAGAACGCCGACAAGGAAGACGGCCCCAACATCGTCGGCGAAGCGCGCTTTGCCTCGCCGAACTGGCTCGGCTGGGCAGGCTCGCCACATCCCTACCTGATGGCGTCGGCGAACACGGCCGGTAACACGTCCTATGTCGCGGGCGGCCTTGAGTGGGATTTCGAAGTGGCGCCGGGCTGGCATGTCGAGCCGGGCTTCGGCTACGCGCTGCATGACGGCTACATCCAGAACAAGTTCGCCAACGGCACGCCGGAGTCGCTGGCCTTCTCGGAAGAGCATGTGCTGCTTGGCTCGCGCGACCTGTTCCGCTCCTCGCTGGCGCTGACCTGGGACATGTCGAACGACTTTGCGCTGCAGGCGATCTACGAACATCTGAGCCATGGCCAGGTTCTCGGCACGGGCCGCAACCAAGGCCTTGATGAGATCGGCCTGCGCGCCGTCTGGAAGTTCAAGTGATGCGCAGCCTGTTCGTTTGCGCCGCCATCGGGCTGGCTCTCGCCGGAACTGCCGCCGCCGACACGATCGACGTGCTGCGGGAAAACACGCTTGTGCTGCACGAGCAGAGCGGCAAGTCCTATTCGATCCTGATCAAGGAGGGGGCGCGGCTTGAGCAGGTGAACTCGGCGGGCGTGTGGGCGTCGGGCTTCTGGAACCTGGATGCCGACAAGGGCTTCTGCTGGACGGCGAGGGGCGCGGCGACGCTGTGCATCCCAATGCCATCTGACAAGCTTGTCGGGGACACTTGGGAGATCAAGGGGCCCGTCGGGCAGCTGGTCTGGACCGCCGAAATCCAGGAAGGCCGCGCCGACCTTCGCGCCCTGAGCGCTGGCAATTCGGGTCAATAACCCTGTCCGAAGCTGCTTTGTGCAGAGGGCCTTGAAACCCGGCCGGACCCCCTGTATGACGCGCCCCTTGCTATCTGCCCAGATGGCGGAATTGGTAGACGCACTGCTTTCAGGTAGCAGCGGGTAACACCGTGGAGGTTCGAGTCCTCTTCTGGGCACCAAGCATTCGGCCGGACCTGACCGGCGGCGCCTGTCAGAGCGGCACGCTCTGCCGCATGTTTTCGCAGTCTCGGCCCAAATGATCCGGCAATAGGCCAATTTGGCTGCTGACGTTCTCCAGTTCACATTGTCGCAACAGTTTGCCCTGACGGTCACCCCGGGACATTTCGGGTTGCCATTATCGATCTTCCGGCACGGGCCTCGGCAGGCTGCGGAGCGGAAGAGGGGCTGGCGAGAGAGACGTTGGGCGACGAGACGAAATCCCGCGTTCGCGCTGCGGCTCCTTTTGGTAGCCGCCGCGTTGTCGTTTCTGCCATAGCTGCCATTCTCGTTCTGCTTGGCGCCGTCCTTTACTGGATGATCGAGGCCAAGGTTGCCGGCGACATGAAGCTGGCGGGCGTCGCGTTCCGGCGCGATGCAACGCTGAGGGCCGAAGATGCGGCTAGCCTGATCGATGGCAAATTGCGCCAGATCCATCAGGGGCTGCGTACAATCGGGCTGCTGCCAAGCGTACAGCGCATCGAGCGCCACGGCGAACCTGTGGAGGGCGACGCAGCGCACACCATTCAGCAACTGTATAACAGTCTGAAGCTCAACGTAGACGTCTCCGAAGTTTATGTTGTTCCGGTCGACTTCAATCCAGAACGAATTGATCCCGCTACCGGAGAGCTTGAAGAGCCAATTCTGAGTTTCGACCAGCTGGTTGCGCAATCGGCGACCGAATCGGAAGGTGATGCTGGTGAGGTGGGCCGGGCGCCTGAAGTCGAGCTTGAAGAGTATCGCGTGCTCGCCGGGCAATTGTCCTGGCTCCAGCGTCGCTTTCCGACCGCAGACTCCTTCGACGTGTTTGAGCGCCCGATGCTGTCGTCGGCCGAGGTCATCACGTGCGACAACACGGTCTTCAACACCACAGGGAAGGACGCAGACCGGAAGGGCATCATGTTGTCCGTTCCTTTCTACGACAAGGACGGAAAACTGCGTGGCGTGGTATCGGCCACTGTCCGCACCGCGGCGCTTGCCGGCTATCTGCCACGCAGCGACTTCGCGCTCATCAATGCCGCGCATGGCTTCAGCGTGCTGTCGCCCGAGGCTGGCGTGCAACTTTCTTCGCTGGCATATGCAAAGCGAGGCGAGCCCGATCCGGATCTCCCGTTCTCTACTGCTGTCGAACTTTCGCAGACGGACCCGCAGGGGAACTGGATACTGTGGACTGGCCGGTCCAGCGACATGTTTCTCAACAGCCCGCAAGTCATCTCGATAAGGGCCTTCGAGGTCACGGCCCTGATCATCGGCGCCTTGCTTATGATCGTCATCATCGCCGTGCTGGTGATGATGCGTTCCGGCGCTCGTCTGCAGAAGACGCGGCAGGCCCACCTGCAGGAGATCGCCGACGCGCGCGCCGCGCAGATCGGCGACATGGAGATGGCGCAGGCTGCCATCGCCGAGCGCGAGGCGAAGGCGGTGCGCCTTGCCAACGAACTGGAAGCGAACCAGGAGAAGCTGCGCTCCATGCTGACCGACCTCATGGCCGCAAAGAACGCGGCGGAAGCGGCAAGCGTGGCGAAGTCACAGTTTCTCGCGAACATGAGTCACGAGATCCGTACGCCGCTGAATGGTGTCCTTGGTCTCGCCCAGGTCATGGCGTCCGAAAAGCTCGAAGCGGAGCACGCCGAAAAGATCGAGCTTATCCTCGAAGCGGGAAAGTCGCTGCTCGTATTGCTGAATGACGTGCTGGACCTCTCAAAGATCGAGGCAGGCAAGCTTGAGATAATGACCGCGCCGGGCGATGTCACTCAGACCATCGGCGGCACGGTGCAGCTCTTCCGCGCACAGGCAGAGGGCAAGGGTCTGTCGCTCATGTTCGATGCGCCTGCAAAACTGCCGCCGATGCACCACGATCCGGACCGGGTCCGCCAATGCGTCTCCAACCTCATCTCTAATGCGATCAAGTTCACCTCCTCTGGATCGGTAACTGTTACATTGTCGGCCAAGGCGCATGGCGAGACCGAACACATTGTCATGGTGCAGGTCCGCGACACCGGCATAGGCATGGACGAGGTGGCAATGTCGCGCCTCTTCAGCGCGTTTTCGCAGGGCGACAACTCGACGACGCGACGCTTTGGCGGAACAGGGCTTGGCCTCGCAATTTCGCGCGCACTGGCACGCAAGATGGGCGGAGATATTCGCGTACGCTCGAAAGTCGGCGTAGGCTCAAGCTTCGCCCTGTTGTTCCGCGCCGAGGAGGCTTCTGCAGAGACTATCCAGCAAGTTGCGCCAGCTGTGCCGCGAGCAGTGGCGGATACGCATGAACCGTTGCGCGGCGCGCGCATCCTTCTGACGGACGACAACGCGCTCAACCGCAAGATCATCCGCCTGATGCTGACGCCGTTGGGCTGCGAGATCACCGAGGCCGCCAATGGGCAGGAAGCTCTGGATCATTTGCACGCGCAGGATTTCGATCTCGTGCTGCTGGATGCGCACATGCCGGTGATGGACGGCGTTGAGGCGATCCGGCGCATTCGCATGACGCACGAACACTGGCGCACGCTGCCTGTGATTGCGCTGACCGCAGATGCGATGGCGGGCGATCGCGAGAAGTATCTTGCCATGGGGATGTCGGAATACCTGTCGAAGCCTGTCGACAAGCAGGCATTGATCGCAACCATGAGCGAGCTTCTGGTTCCAGGATCCACGGTCGCGCTCGCTCCGGCGCTGACCGGCACCTGAGAGTCAGTTAAGACAGATCACGTCGGTTGGCTGGCTGACCAGGAACGCATTTGCGTTCTGCCTTAGCGTACGAAAGCTGCGGAGGCCGGAAGCGCAGGGCGGCAGGTTGATCACCGCCTGCATCTGCGTGTCGGTGGCGTTCTTCTTGCTCACCTGCACGACTACCGATGGGAAGTTGTTGAACTGAAAGATGGCTGGACCGGTCGTGCCAGTGATTACGGCGTTTGGCGTCCCGCATTCTCCTGCAGCCAGGCCCCGAGCATCTGAATCAATACGCGTCGTCGCCGGTTTGAACTCCTGCGAGACGATGA
>CALRWU020000352.1:0-4269 GCA_943371945.1 Azorhizobium sp. AG788 | reverse complement strand
CAGCAACAACAAGCTCACCAATGCTGGCACCATCGCCGTAACCAACGCCAACGACTCGGTTGGCGTTCGGATTCTGCCGGGCATCACGGGCGGCTACACCGCAACCGGCTCGGTCAACCTGCTGGAAGATTTCACCCGCCCCGACTCAGACTCGGACGGCGACCTCGACGGTCCTCTGGCCTCGGGCACGGGCCGCGTTGGCCTGCTCGTCGAACCCGGCGGCACACTGACCGGCGACATCGTCCTTGGGTTCACCACTGGCACAGGCGCGGCGGTGGGCACGATCGGCGTCGAAGGCAATGACTCCTACGGCGTCTCGCTGCGTTCGAACCTGAACGGCAGCTACATCCAGAATGGCGGCGTCTCCGTTACCGGCACAAATTCCGTGGGCGTCGATCTCCGCGGCGATATCAGCGGCAATGTCGAGATCGGCTCCGAAACTTTCAAAAATGGCGCGACGGTCTCAGCCTCGGCTGGTGGCGTCAGCGTCATTGGTCAGAACGCAGTCGGCGTGCGCGTCACGGGCGACGTCGCCGGCGAATTCCTGATCGATGGCTCGGTGACCGCGACAGGCTTCGCGAAAGGGTCGATCAGCAACTATATCGATCCCGACCTGGTCACCAGCACGACCGTCCTTGTGAACCACGATCCCGACGACCTGCTCCTCGGTGGCCCGGCAGTCGAAGTGCGCAGCAACCTCGCGCGCGGATTGCTGATCAACGGCGCAGCCGTCGGCGGCGTCGACCCGACCGATACCGTCAAGGACGTGGTGCAGGATTTCAACGAGAACCGCTCCAGCGGATCGTTAAGCTCTCAGGGCTCTGCTCCCGCCCTGCTTGTGCAGGCGCAAGATGGGGTAGCGGGCGAATCCATCACCCTCGGCCAGGTTCGCGAAACCATCCGTGACACGCTCGACGATGACGCTGACAGCAACATCACGGAGACGATCGGCGTTTTCAACTACGACTACGGCCTGATGAACCGTGGCTCGATCATCTCCACCGGCGTGAACATGGGCTTCACATCAACCGGTGTGAAGATCGCGGGATCGGCCGACGGAACGCACACCACCACTGTCGCTGGCGGCGTCTTCAACGGCAGCATCATCACGTCTTCCGCATTTGAAGCCAACGCGACCGGCATGCAGATTGGGGCCGGCGCCATAACGCCCCAGCTCGTCAACGCAGGCACGCTCCGCGGAGACGTGCTGACTGAAAACACGGACACGGCATTCGGCGTTCGCATTGAAGCGGGCGCCTCCGTCGGCAGCGTCACCAACACCGGCCTCATCGCCGCGACTGTTCGCGGTTGGGATGGCAACGCCACTGCCTTCCAGGACCTTTCGGGCTCGGTCGCGACCTTCACCAACAACTCGCGCGTTGGCGCGGGCCAGACTGATGACGACACCACCGACACGATCACCAGCGGCCTTGGCCGTTCAATCGCGCTCGACCTGTCGCACAGGGCGACGGGCGTCCAGCTGACCCAGTCCGACACCATTGATGTCGCCGTCATCGCCGGTGACGTTCTGTTTGGCGCCGGCGCTGACCGGTTCGACTTGCTGTCGGGTCAGGTCTTCGGCGACGTAAACTTCGGAACCGGATCCGACACGTTCGTCATCAACAGCGCCAAGCTCACCGGCGACACCACATTTGCAGGCGCCGGCGCCAACTTCACATCCTCGGGCGGCGAAATCGCAGGCGACCTTGCGCTCGGCTCCGCTTCCGGCGCGCTCTCGTTCGGGGCGCTGTCGACATTCAATGGGTCGATCACGCGCTCTGGCTCGGCCGCGCTGTCGCTGGCGGTGGATAATTCCACGGTCAACAACTTCGCTTCAGGAACGCTGAATCTCTCGTCCATGTCGCTGACCAACAACGCGAACCTGGGCCTCACGATCGATAATGCCCGCATCACCGGCAACACGCCGCTCTACAACGTGACGGGAACGCTGGGCATCGACGCGAATACGCGCTTCACGCCGATCTTCACGCAGTTCGTCAGGCAGCCCTTCACGCTCCGCGTAATCAATGCAGGATCGATCACCAACGCCGGAACGCTCGGCAACCAGCTGACCGCCAATGGCCCGTACCTCTACAATATGAGCCTCGTTGCGCCGACGCCGAACGCCATTGACCTGCAGCTTCAAGTCAAGACGGCCGCCGAGCTTGGCCTCAATACGCGCGAAGCGGGCGCCTACAGCGCCGTGCTCGACCTGCTCGGGGTCAATGACGATGTCGCTGCGGCAGTATCGTCCATCTCCGACGCTGCAAACTTCCAGCGTGGCTTCGCCGACCTTCTGCCCGGCTCTGATGCGTCCGTCATGCGCGTCCTGTCGTCCAACGCAACTGCCGCTTTCGGCGCCACGGCAAACCGTCTCGACATGATCACCTCCAAGCCCGACGCGCCCGGCGGCGCCTGGACGGAGGAGTTCGGCGTCTACCACAAGGCAGAGGCCAACGCAGACACGACAGAAATCTCTGGCGGCGGTTTCGGCGTAGCAGCCGGCGTCGACCTGATCTCGACCGGCACGGCGCTGATCGGCGCATATCTGTCTCTGGAATCTGCAGAGCTGGAAGAAGAAGGCCGCACCCGCGCGCCGCTCAACGTCTCGCAGACTTCGTTCGGCGCCTATGGCGGCTGGATCAATGGCAACCTCGCCCTCAACGGCACGGCCTCCTATGGTCTGGTTAACTTCACCTCCGATCGGAAGGTGACGCTGGGCAGCCTGTCGGACCGCGTCCAGGCAGACTGGAACGGTTCATCCTATTCCGCCGCGGCGCGGGCGACCTACAAGCTGCCGCTCGGCTGGCTCGATGTGAAGCCGTTCGTCGGCATCGATTACATCGGCTTCAACCAGGACAGCTACGAGGAAACCGCCACGACAGAGTCCGGCCTCGCCATCATCGCAAGCGAGGCGGATGCCTCGCTCGCAACGGCCTCCTATGGCGTCAAACTGGTCGGCAACTTTGGAGCGGATGACGCCTACTCGATCCGGCCGGAGATTTCCGCCGGCTACCGCAACGTGCTCGACTGGAAGAACAACGCCGCGACGCTTCGTTTCGCCGATACCCCGGCGACATCCACCTTCACCCTCGCGCCCGGCGTGGAGCCAGAGGATGCGATCGTCGCTGGTCTGGGATTGAACATCGATAGCCAGTTCTTGAACATCAAGGTCGGCTATGACGCGGAACTTTCAGATTCATCTACCACCCACTATGGATCCGTTACATTCCGCATGGCGTTCTGGTAGCGCGCGAAGGCCTCGCGCAGGGAGATTCCCGGCATGAGACTTGGTCGCGCCATCGCATTTGCGTCCGCCACATTGGCGCTCGGCCTGGGCGCCTGCACCACATCGCCACGGCTTGAGACGCCGCCAGCCTCTCCGCGCGGCGCGAACCCCGTTGGCTTCGATACGTCGGTTCGCACCGAGACGATCGACTACGACTTCCACAAGGAAAATGCCCCCCGAGCCTCGAAGGCAGTCGCCGCCTCGGCAGACCGCACAGTCGACATGCTGGCTCTCTCCGGCGGCGGCGCGGGCGGCGCGTATGGCGCAGGCGTCCTCGTCGGCCTCACCAATGCCGGCACCCGTCCGCGCTTCGAGATCGTCACCGGCGTCTCTACCGGCGCTCTCATCGCCCCCTACGCCTTTCTCGGCTCCGACTGGGACGGCAAGCTGACCGAAGCCTATCGCGGCGAAGCCACCGACGGGCTGATGCAGGCGCGCGGCCTTGGCGCGCTGTTCGACGTTGGCGTGTTCGACGGCAAGCCGCTCCGCCAGCTGGTCGAGCGCTTCGTCACTGACGAGCTTGTCTTCGCCGTCGCGCGCGAGGCAGCCAACGGGCGCATGCTGCTGGTCGCCACCACCAATCTGGACCGCGAGGAAACCGTGATCTGGGACATGGGCGCCATCGCCCGTCGCGGGGGCAAGCAAGCGCGCGAGCTGTTCCGCGACGTGCTGGTCGCCTCGGCCAGCGTCCCGGGCGTCTTCCCACCCGTCATGATCAATGTCGAGAAGGACGGTAAGAAATTCCAGGAAATGCACGTCGATGGCGGCGCCTCCACGCCCTTCTTCGTTGCGCCGGAGGCCGTCCTCACCATGGACACGACTTCGCTTAACCTGCGCGGGGCCAATATCTACGTCGTTATCAACGGCCAGTCGGCCTCGGCCCCGCGCTCCACCTCCAACAACACGATCGACATCGCGGCCCGCAGCTTCACCGCGATCCTCAATCACATGACGCGCGGCGCCGTCGACCAGACATCGGA
>CALRWU020000351.1:0-4275 GCA_943371945.1 Azorhizobium sp. AG788 | reverse complement strand
GGTTCGGCTTGGCGTCTTCGATCGTCACCACGACACGGGCGGCGTTCACGCCTGCGCTGTTGAAGGCGTTGTCGATCTTGCGGGTCAGTGCGTCGGTGAGCGTCTTGGCCTCGCGCGAGCCAAGATCTTGATCCAGCTTCTTCTGGAATTCGGTGGACACGTTTGCCTCCACCGTCACGGCGGCGGCGGGCATGGCCATCGCCAAGGTAACGAGGGCGGCGGCAGCTAGGGCGGCGATACGCATGGTCTGCTCCCTGTTTTGTCTGGAAATTCGATCCCGCATGAACTCACGCGGGCGCGTTCCATTGATCAAACCTAACATGAAGCTGGGGTGAACGGGAGCGTTTGGGAAGGGCGCCGCAGCTAATATGGCTTTGCAGCCTGCGTCTGCTGTTGGCGGCGGAGCTCTTCGTTTTCCCTCTTCAGGCGCTCGATGTCCTGGCTTTGCCGTTCATCTTCGTCAGTGGTGACGAGGTCGACTGCTGCCCCACCTACGGCTCCGACAGTGGCAACTGTGAGACCTACGGCGGCGCCGGCAACTTCCCCGACAAGGCAGCCGGACAGCAGAGGGGCTGAGGCCAGAATAGCGGTCAGGATGAGAGCTTTTTTCATGGCGTCGCAAATCCCCTTCGGCCCGAAGCGGCAACGCTAGCCCAGTTTGGGCCGAAGGAGAATGCGACGAGGCAGATCGTCAGAGTGTGTCGGTCAATACTATCTCGGCCGGACCTTCGACGGCGCGGAAGACAATGCGGGCTGACCCGGTGATTGCAACGCCGTCGCGAGCGTTGGCGCGTTGCCACGTACCGTCCGGATTACCGACCTCGATAGCACCCGTGGCGGCCACCGCATAAACATGGCGACTCGAGTCGGTTTCCCAGGCGAGTTCCTGCCCGGCGTCCAGCGTTGCGCCGGCGACGCGGGCATCAGCGCGGATGTCGAGCGCGCCTGCATCGCCCTTGCCGGAGGCGAGGATGGACCACGCGCCCGAGCGGTCTGATTTCGGGAACTGTTTCGCGCCCCAACCCGGCTGGCCGCCGGCCCGGTCGGGCTCGATCCAGATCTGGAACAGGGTCGTGCTCTCGTCCTCAAGGTTATACTCTGCGTGTCGCACACCGTTGCCGGCGGACATGACCTGCACGTCGCCTGCGCCGGTGCGGCCTTTGTTACCCATCGAATCCTGGTGGGTGATGGCGCCGGTGCGGACGTAGGTGATGATTTCCATGTCGCGGTGGGGGTGCGGCGGGAAACCAGATTTGGGCGCGATGACGTCGTCGTTCCATACGCGCAGACGGCCCCAGCTCATGCGCTTGGGATCGTAGTATTCCGCGAACGAGAAGTGGTGGTGGGCGTCGAGCCAGCCGTGATTGGCGCCGCCGAGGCCGGAGAAGGGTCGGACTTCGATCATTGGGATCTCCATCAAGTACTACTGTTGCAGACTAGATAGTTGCATATGCAACAATCTGCAAGGGTAGCCGAAGGTCCGACCCGGAACCCTGCGGACTACTTCAGCGGCGAATAGTCGGTGGGAGTTAGCTGTACCGAGACGACGCCGCCAGGTGAGGCCAGCAAGGGGCCAGCCTTCTCGCTCGCGTCACGCACCTTCACCCACTCTGGATCGGCGGAGAAAGCCTGCCACATGGTCATGCGGGCGGCGGGGGTAGGGTAGGCGAGCATGTAGACCATCTTGTTGGCCAAGGCGGGCTGGTCCGCGACCGGGCGCCAGTAGAGGAAGTTGGTCATGCCAAGACGGGAGAAGACCCCCGTGGTGTGTTCGCGGAAGCGGGTGTGGACGTTCTCAAGTTTGCCAGCGTTCGCGGTGTAAGTGCGCAGTTCGAAATGGCGGGCGGCGCCTGCCGACCTGAGATCCAGCTTGGGCGAGTAATCCGTCGCGTTGAGGAAGATATTCTCAATCTTGGAAGTGAGTGAGCCATCTTTCTGGCTGTCGGCGTAGACCTGTTTCCATTCCGGGTCGGCGGCGAAAGCGGCCCAAGCAGCATCCCGGGTCGCGCGGTCCTTGTAGCCCATGAGGTAAACCAGGCGGTCGTCGGCTGCCTGACCCGGCGGCGTGTAGACGTGGAAGAAGGCGATCGGCGTCATGCCGTGACGCTTGAACAGGCTGATCGTGTGATCCCGGAAGCGCGCATCAAGCGCAGCCATCTTGCCCGGCGCCGCTGTGTAGGTGCGCAGCTCATACAGGCCGACGTCAGGGCCGCCTCGTTGGGTGGAGTCCGACATGCTGGCGCAGGCGGACAGGAATGTCGCGGAAATGGCTGCCAGGCCGAAAGCGGCGCGACGGAAAAGCGAGAGGCGCGGGGCTGCAAGGGTCGTCATGTTTCCTGCCTGTTGTCGGTCTGGCCGGATTGTTCCGGTCGTATCTCCTTTGAAATAATCCATCTTTACCCGGATCAACAAGCCTGACCGGCAGACGTTCGCCTCAGGAAACCGCAGGTCTCAATGACAAATCGGCGATCTCAGGCCGCTGTGCCGAACGCGAAAGCGTCCATCCGGAGGATGCCGTAGGTGGTGCTCTGGTGAAGGTGCTCGATCCGGTCGGCGCCTGCGCCGAGGGCGACGTAGAGGGGGAGGAGGTGCTCTTCCGTCGGGTGGTTGTGGGCGGCTTCCGGGGCGCGGGCGCGGTAGTTGAGGAGGTCGTCGATGCGGCTATTCTTCAGCGCCGACACCATCCATTCGGCGAAAGCGTGGACCCAGGCCTGTTCGGGCGCGTCAATACGGCCGCCGGAGACGCGGAAGCTGGACAGGTCGTGGGTGAAGCTGCCTGAGCCGATGATCAGAACGCCTTCGTCCCGCAGGGGGGCGAGCAGCTGACCGAGCCGGTAGTGGTGTTCGGGGCCAAGGCGGGACTGAACGGAAAGCTGGACGACCGGGATGTCAGCGTCTGGCCAGGCGACCACCAGCGGCACCCATGCGCCATGGTCGAGGCCGCGACGGGTATCGATGTCGGTGGGCATCCCACCTGCGGACAGCAGGCCCGCCACGCGATTGGCGAGATCGGCGGAGGGCGGGGCCGGGTACTGGATATCGAACAGTGCAGCGGGGAAGCCGCCAAAGTCGTGGATGGTTTCGTTGTGCACCGGCGCATTCACCGCCGGTCGGAGCCGCTCCCAGTGGGCGGAAATCACCAGGATGGCCTTGGGCCGCGCGGGCAGAAGCTCCGGCAGTTTCCTGAGGAAATCCCGCGCGTCCGCCGGTTCAAGTGCGAGCATGGGTGAGCCGTGGGAGACGAAGATTGCGGGTAACATGGCAGCTATCTGGACATTGATGCAGGTGCAATCAAGTGGTCGCGTTGACGGAGCGTTGAGCAGTGCCGGGTTATGCTTGGCTCTTGAAGGGTCTCGAGGCTGTCATCATGCGGTTAGCAGTTATGGGTGCGCTGGCCTTTGCGCAGGCCGCGTGCGGATCGCCTCAACAGGCTGATAACAGCCCGGCCGAACCGGCCAGGTCCGTGATGGAAACAGAGGCGGAGAAGGTCTGCGCCGAGATGACCAGGTTCAGCGCAGAGACGCCAGCTGGAAAACCGGCGGAGACGCAGGCGTTGCTGCGCCGAGAATTCGATCTCTGCGTCAAGTCGGTCGCGAGCGATGACACCGCGTCCGCCGAAGGCCCTGCATTGCGAGGGCGAACGACGGCTCCCTAGCTCACCATGTCCTTCCGGATCGTGAGCGTGGCCAGCGCGAAGAAGATGAAGCTGATCCCGGTTACCGCAGTCGACCAGTAGATCGTGCTCTTGAGGCCTGACGCCGCTGCGGCTGCGCAGGTTGCGAACTCGGGCGCTTCCTTCGCCACCGCCTTGCAGGCCTGCACGTCGAGGCCTGTGCCCGCGAGGGCATTGTTGGCGAACATGTCGCTAGCCATGCCGAAGAGGGTCGGGCCGCCGCCGAGGCCGATCATGTTGATGACGAAGAGCAGGATGGCGGCCGCTGTCGCGCGCATGGCGGGAGGGACAAGGCCGGGAACGCCCCCATAAACCGGGCCATACCAGATAGCGACGCCGATGTTCGGGATGATCAGGAGGAGCATCGCGAGGTTGATGTCGTGAAGCGAGCAAAGGTACCAGAAAACCGGCAGGCTGATGAACGGGAATAGCAACGGGAGTGTGAGGAACTGGCGCGCATCCTTCACGCCAAACTTGTCGCACCACCACCCGCCCAGCCACGAGCCAGTGACGCCGCCGATGCCGGCGGCAAGACCCATGAAGAGGCCGAGATAGCCGAGCTGCGTCATGCCGAAGCCGGACGAGGCGATCGTCACTTCCGG
>CALRWU020000350.1:0-4281 GCA_943371945.1 Azorhizobium sp. AG788 | reverse complement strand
AGCCACGCGATCTGCCCGAATGATGCGAGCAGGGCGAGCAATGCCGCCACCCAAACCTGCGGGCTGGGTAGAGCCATCAACTCCGGTTGGGTCGGGAACGAAAACGTATTGGGCATGGCGGCAAACTTGAAATCGTGTGCGCCTCCGAAACGCGGATCAAGCACAAGTTCCGCAAGGTCTCGCCTGCTTCGATAGCGCATGTAGCCGATGATCGTCCAACCAGGGTCGGCCTCGACGCCCCAGGCATCGAAGTATCCGCCTTGCTTGCGCGCCACGATGGCAGGGTAGCCGCCGCGCGCAAACAGTGATGGCATGAAGACCTTGGTGTACTCCTCAATCACTTCACGGGCCGGACGCACGACGCCATCTGGCCCCTTCACCTCCACCGGAGCGACACGCACGAGATTGAGCATGTAGAATTCCCGTCCGTCATCGGCTTCAAGGAATTTTCGCATCGTCTGGAGTTCGTTGCGGCCGCTCGTCCCGACCTCGCTCGCCTCGAGGCGTTGCATAACATTGCTGATCTCGACCGCACTAAGCGGGCCACCCCAGTTCTGATGCCAGCCAAGGAACAGCCCGTAGACGATGATCGCCGGAATCCATACCAGAAACGATTGCACGTCAGCACCCCCGGTCTATTGACACTCGTCGTGCCGTTTTTGTGGTGGATGGTCAAGCGACCACGAGCTACAAAATCTGGGGTGTGGATCCATGCTCTTGCCGAATGCCTGCGGTCTTTGTCAGCCAGCGGAGCCCTCGGGGTTCGCAGACCGCGTTTTATGAAACGCGACCACCGCAAACGGGACACCTGACCACCAAATCGCCGAGGCTTGTCTGATCCCACAATACCGCAACCGCCTCGCTCATTTACATGGTAGAAAACGAAGTCTTTCGGATGCGGCTTCGCTTCGGAATGCGACCAAATGTTGGATCTTTCGTAACGCCAGCGCTCGTCCAGACCTGACGCTTCCGGCGATTTGGTTTTGTTCGATTTATTCTCGCGGCGCCGGGTTGGACGGCTTACCAACCTCCGCCCCGTCCGGCGTGCGGCTTCCATCACGGGTCAGGAAATTGGCCACGTTACGAATTCCGGGCGCCGCAACCACGACGACCGGAACCATCATCAGCCATGAAAGCAACCAAGCGCCCAGCCAGTGACTCAGGAACGAGCCTGGTGCGACCAAGGGCGCGCTCGCACTTGCGGAGACAAGTCCTGACGTCAAGCCGGACTGGAGGATGCCGAAAACATGGTGCACATATTTGCGGGGTATTCCCAGCATCAGCTGTCCCAAATGACGACGAAGACAGGGGCAATAAGCCAGAGCCACAGTTTCATTGGCATCTCGCGAGGGTTTTCTGTGCTGCTCGGTCGGATCAACTTATGACATCAGCGCAGACGGGCGACGCGTCGCTGCCGGATGAATCTGAGATCAGCCGAGAAGCGTGCCCAGTTGCATGGCGAGGCCCATATCGCCTTCCACCTTCAACTTGCCGGTCATGAACGCGTTCATCGAATTGAGCTTGCCAGCGGAGATATCCAGAAAGTCCGTCTTGGCGACGTTGACGGTGCAGTCGGCTGCGCCGTTGTCGTTGTCGACGGTTGCAGGATCGGAAGAGCCAACGATCCGTACACAGCCATCCTCGCCGAAGTTGAACTTGATGGTCTTGCCCTTGATCCCGCCCTTGGCGGCAACGCGCGCGCGCATCTGCGTCGTGATTTCCTCGAGCGTCATGACAGGTCCTTTCTGCTGGCGTTGTTACGCCGTCCATTCTTATGGCATTCACAATGCCACTACATTGAGTCAATTGCAAAGCCTTCACGCGCTTCGGGCAACAGATTTGCCTGCCCTGATGCCTGGTCACCCTTGGGCTCGGGCGCCTGTCCATCTGCGGCCCACGCAAGAAATCGCAGACAGGCCCAAGTCGACCACCATCGGTGCAATCAGATGCTGCGCTGTCCCTGTCCCGCCCAACGCGAACATCCTGCCATCAGGCGCTAGCGTCAGCGCTGGAGGCGCGCGGCAATCAGCAGCCGGCAATCGAGCGTCACCGTTGGTGTGTCCGCCTGGTCTAGCTGTGAAGTTTTTTCAGACACTCCCCGACAGCAGGCCCGTTTTTCTGCGCGATGTCGCGGGACAACTTTCCCGACATAACCAGACCCCGCACTTCGCTCATCAGTATATCTCTCAGGTTGCTACCCGGCTTCACCTTAGCGGCAGCCGCCTCGAACATCATCCGTCCCTCAGCCGACAGCGTGCTCGCGCAGGCCCTGGCGGCTGCAGCATCGGCGGACGCCGAGCCTGGCGCGGCGAGCGCCAGGACCAAAGCCAATAGCGATACCCTTGCTGGGGCGGTGATTGAATTCAGGCTCATCGGTTTCTCCTCCTAACGTTCGCCAACGGTGGCTATCAGCCCGACATCCGCCGGCGTCTCGTTGGCGACAAGTTCACGGAACGCGGCCGCAACCGCCTCAGGCCCATTGACCGGGCGGATCGACAAGTGCCTGCGCACCTCCACCGAAATGCGCGCGGCTTCGGCGGCGGCGCGACGCATCACCTCCCCGGGCCCCCAGTCCTGCTCGCGCTTCAGGAACTGGCCGGGCGCAAAGAAGAAATTGTGGGGCGTTGCCACGCTCTCGCGGCGGAAGCGCTCCGAGCCCCAGTGGGTTGCGCCGACCGCGCAGCTGAGCTTGAGATTAGCACCGAACCGGTCATGAATCGCAGCCACGATCGCCCCGTCACCCGACATGTCCACGAAGGCCGACAATACGGATCCGTCGAGCGAAGAGATCTCGTCATAGGTGCGGACCTCGTCGCAAAAGTCGAGCGCGCGAACGAAGTCCAGGTTGCGTGGCGATGTGAGGCCGATGACCTGCGCGCGAGCGCCGGCGTGGCGTTTCAACAGGTTGCACAGGCCGTAACCGGTCTTTGATGAAGCGCTACCGACAAGCACCTGGCGGGCGCCGAAGAACGCGTTGTCGATCAGGTAGTCGTAAAGCAGGTAAGAAGTCGAGAAGAGCGGAAACAGGATGCACCGCTCGTCTTCCATGGCCTTCAGGGCAGCCGGGTCGCTGTCGGTGCACTGGTAGGAGTTGTAGATCGCAGGCAGGCTGGCGCGATGCGCGGCCTCATCGACAAAGGTCCTGTCCGAAACCTGGCCCGGCCGAAGCACGACGGCCGAGGCCGTGGGGAGGAACCCCCAGAAGCGCTCGCCCACCTTCACCGCCGCGCACCGGCTCTCGATCACCTCAGCGAAACCCCAGACGGGCACAATTCCCCAGGGCTCTTCAACCGGAAAGAACTTCCAGTAGCCGATCATGTCGCCGGACAGGGCGTAGGAGACATTGTTGGCGGTGAGCGCGAATTTATCGATCCGCGCCAGCACCTCCCCATCCGCAAGCGCGGGCGTCGGTCGCTCCGTCACCCGCGTGTCTCCAAACGACTTACGGCGCACTTCGACCTGAGTGATGGTCATTTGAGGTCTCCCCAGACTTCCAGGTTGTTCACGCGTTCGACACGACGCGAGGTTTGCAGGGTCAGAAGGTCGGAAAGGCCGGTCTCCGCGAGCAGCGCCTGCATGTCGGCGCGGTCAGCTGGGCTCGCTCGCTCGGCGACGTCCTGCACCTTCTGCAGCAGATAGAGCCGATACGGCACAACGCCCACCCGCACGGAATGGCCGCGCCAGACGAACTCAACCTCGCCGATGCGTCTTTCCTGAGGGCGATCAAGACCGTTCGTGCCCGGCGCCAGGTCCGGACGCTCGGCAAGCCAGGCATTGGTAAAGGCGACATAGGCCCGGACTTCAGGCAGATAATCTTCGGCGATGAAGCGCAGCAGGGCCTTCAAGGTCGCAGGGACAGCGTCAGCTGGGAAAAGCTCTTCTGGCGGGCGTCCATATTCGCCAGCGTCCTGAGCTGTGGCGTTCATGCGTTCAGTCCAGCGCCAGACCCGGTAGGCGGTACGCTTCATGATTGTTGCAGGATAGGGATCGCGCCCGAGATGGGCATGGAGCGGCGCGATCAGACCGTAGTCGCCGATCGTCGGGCGCCCACCCAGCAGATATGGTGAACCCTCGAGGTGCGCCTCGAACAGCCGGAGAAATTCAGCGTACGACGCCTCCACTGTCGGGATGGTTTCCGGCGATACGCCGAAGCTCGCCATCGCCGAGCGCATGCGCGCACTAGCCATTTCGAAAATGCCTGCCTTCAGCTCTGGCGGGGCGCCTGTCGGTGCAAGGCTGAGTGGGAAATCGACCGACAGGAAGTCCCGATTGACGTCGTCG
>CALRWU020000349.1:0-4283 GCA_943371945.1 Azorhizobium sp. AG788 | reverse complement strand
GGGTAATTGTAGTATTCGTCGAACATCACAATCGTGCCGGGGCGGATGCGGTCGGCGAGTTGGTAGAGGACGTACTTGCTCGAGTCGTAGGCGTCGCAATCGACGTTGATAAAGCTGACCGGGCCGGGGTTTGATTTCAGGAAGCCGGGCAGGGTGGCGTCGAACCAGCCCTTGTGGAGCTGGACGTTGGCGGGCACGCGCGGCAGCTTGCCCTTCTGGGTGAAGCGGCCCTTCTGTTCGTGCGTGCCGGTCCAGTCGCTGGGCAGGCCCTCAAAACTGTCGAAGCCGTGGACGGTGCGGGGCTCGGCATTCTTGGCGATGATGCGGGTGGAGACGCCACCAGCGACGCCGAACTCGAGGATCATGCCGTTGAGCTTGGCTTCTTTCTCGCGCTTCATGCACAGCTCGATCAGGGGGCGGCGGCCGGACACCAGCATCGCCTCGTTGAGGTGAGCCTCGATGTAGTCGACCGTGTCTTTCTTCGCCCGCATGCGCAGGTCGAGGTACATGTCGTTGAGAAAGTACTTGTGAATCAGCCGGCTGTAGGCGCGACCCAGAATGCGCTTGTCCATCAATATCCCGCTTTTGCTGGTACGCTTTTGCCGGGCTTGTAACACGCAACGGCTTCCGCGCTAGCGGGGCGCGATGGTCGTCTGGCGTTAGCTGAAGCGGGCAGTAGGCTCCGCGACGCGCAGTGTCACCGAGCGCGCAACAATGGTTTCGCCCGAGAGCGCCAGCGCGGGCGACGGTATGACGACAGCCTTTATGCCCCTGGAGCGTAGGGCGGACGCGACCGACTGGGCGCGCGCGCCGTCCGCCGCTGCCTGCACGACGATGCCTTTAGCGCCACAAGCACGCGCTTCTTCAGCAATCCTGACAATAGTGTAATCGGAAAGCGTGTTCAGCTCGGTCGAGTCCGGCGCGAAATAGACCGTCGACTCATATGCCGGGCAGGCGGACGCCTTGCTGGCGGATGTCTGGGCGGAGGCGTCATGGGCGTGGCCAGCTAGGCCGACTGCAAGCGCGCCCAAGGTCATAAGTGTGAGACGTTGCATATTGCCCTCCATGCCCATTGCCCTAACGGCCCGCAGATCAGTCTAGTTCCGTCGGGGGCGTCGCATGGGCGGGAACCGGGCGGATTGTGGCGGGGCCGGGGTCATTTGTGGGTGTGGGTGGCCGCTTGCGCGAGAGGCTTGCAAGGAAGGCTGGGGGCGCCTATTCCCTCGCGGCGGAACTTGTATGCCAATTTTGGCAACGCGTTCAGCGCCGGATTAGCTCAGCGGTAGAGCAGCGGTTTTGTAAACCGAAGGTCGGGGGTTCAATCCCCTCATCCGGCACCAGCATCTTCCCCATCGGCTTCGCGCTGCGCGCGAGCGGGTTCCATCAAAGGGATCCGGCATCCGACGAAACTCACCCTTTTTCAGCAGCTTGAGCCTTGCGGCGCCTTTCATCGCGGCAGGGACAGGATATGGTGAATCCATACACATACTCGGGGTGGGGACTCAGGAGGGACTAGGTGGGGTCGATCAAGATCTTGCGCGCCGTCGCGGTTGCGACCGCAGGCGTGCTTTCGGCGATTGCGCTTGTCGGCTGCGGCCAGGCGGGCGGCGGGAATGACGCCTCAGCGGTGATGGGCAAGGACCAGGG
Source organism: Azorhizobium sp. AG788 (assembly GCA_943371945.1). GTDB lineage: Bacteria > Pseudomonadota > Alphaproteobacteria > Caulobacterales > Hyphomonadaceae > UBA7672. The sequence continues at coordinate 2,636 of CALRWU020000349.1, read as the reverse complement.
TCCGCAGCTCGAAACCCGACAGGCGAATTCTGCTCGGGCGGGCGGTTCGGGCGAGTTCGAGTTCGTCCGCTATACGATCGACGTCACCAAGGACCTGCCGCGCGCCTGCCTGGCCTTTTCGTCCAACCTCAACCCGGCGACCGATTACCGTCCGTTTGTGGACATGGGCGACGGCCCGCAGATCGCACTGTCGGTCGAAGGCTCGAGCCTCTGCCTCGGTGGCCTGAAATTCGGCGACGATCGTAGCATCAAGATTCGCTCGGGTCTTCCCGCGACGGACGGTCGTACGCTGCCCTTCGATGAAGATGTGGCGATCTCGTTCGGCGACCGGCCCTCCTATGTCGGCTTCAAAGGCGACGGCGTGATCCTGCCGCGCATCGACGCCGATGGCCTCGCACTGGAGACGGTGAACGTCGACAAGGTGAAGGTGACGATCTCGCGCATCACCGATCGCGCGCTGGCGTTCAAGACCATCTCGCAGGGCTATTCGCATAGCCAGGGCGGCTGGGGCTATATGGACTACGGCTCGGACGTCTCTGACGTGGCCGAGCAGCTGTGGACCGGCGAGATCGACACGCCGGGATCCGCCAACTCGTCGAAGACAACTGTGTTCCCGATTGCGAAAGCGATCCCGCGCCTGCAGCCGGGCGCCTATTTCGTGGAGCTCGACCAGCTTGATGGAACAGGCAAGGTGCCGGACGATGCCGCGCACGCCAAGCGCTGGCTCGTTATCACCGACCTCGCGCTGACCACCTACACTGGCAACTCCGGAATGTCGGCCACGGTGCGGTCGCTGCAGTCGGCCAAGACCGTCTCAGGCGTCAAGCTCGAGCTCATCGCGCGCAACAACGAGATTCTCGCCCGCGGCAATTCGGACAATTCCGGCCGGGTGAACTTCACTGGCCCGATCATGAGCGGCGAGGGCAATGTCGCCCCGCGCATGCTGATGGCCTACGCGCCCAATGGCGACTTCGCGATCCTCGACCTCGAACGCACGCCGGTCGACCTGACCGAGCGCGACATCGGCGGACGTGCGCCGGCGCAAGCCGCCGACGCGTTCGTCTACACCGAGCGTGGCGTCTATCGCCCCGGCGAGTCGGTGCAGATCACGTCGCTCATCCGTGATGCGGCGGCCCTCTCCCTCGGCAACCGTGCTGGCTCTGTCGCGGTGTTCGGACCCAACGGCCTCGAAGCCGGGCGCCTGCGCTTCAAGGATACCAAGCAGTTCAACGGCGCCGTGACCTACGCCTTCCCCGTCCCGAAAACGGCTGCGCGTGGCACATGGCGCATCGCGACTGAAGTCGACGGCGTCGGCGAAGTCGGCAGCGAGACCTTCTCCGTCGAGGACTTCGTGCCGCAGCGCATCGCGCTCGACATCAAGGCCGACGACAAGATTCCGATGAAGGCGAACGAGACGCGCCCGATCACGGCCAATGTCCGCTTCCTCTATGGCGCGCCGGGTGCCGACCTTCCGGTGGAAGGCAATGCCCGCGTCGAGCCTGACAACAATCCGTTTCCCGATCTGAAGGGGTTCACCTTCGGCCGTCATGACGAACAGTTCCGCGAGTCGACCTTCGACCTCGCGACCGCGACAACCGATGCATCGGGCCGTGCGATCATCTCGCTCGACCCGCGCGCGGCTGAGAATGCTGAGTCCTCCCGTCCGCTGCGCCTCCGCGCTGTCATCTCGGCGATCGAGCCGGGCGGACGTGCGGTGCGGGACGATGTGCGCGTCGCCTACCGTCCGTCGGAACGCTATGTCGGCATCAAACCCGCGTTCGAAGACCAGTCCTCGAAGGAAGGCGACTCGGCCAGCTTCGAAGTCGCGTCCGTCGATCGTAACGGCGCACTGAAGGCGGCCAACATCAACTGGCGCCTCGTCCGAATCGACTGGAAGTATGACTGGTACCGCGAGGATGGCGGCGCCTGGCAATGGCGTCAGTCGCGCCGTGTCGTCGAACTTGAAAGCGGCCGCCTCGCGCTTGCCGACGGCAAGACAGGCACGCTCAAGACGCGCAAGCTCGACTACGGCGATTTCGAAATCTACCTGACCGAAGAAGCGAATGGCGGCGAAGCCTCTTACGCTTTCTGGTCGGGCTGGGGCGGCCAGCCGCAGGATGGCGTCGAGGCGCCGGATCGCGTGCGCGTGCAGGTTCCGGACTCGCTGCCGGCCGTTGGCGCCGATGTCGATGTCACCATCATGCCTCCCTATTCGGGCGAAGCTGAAATCGTTGTTGCGTCGGAGAACGTCATCACCACGCGTACGGTCACGGTGAAGGCGAACGAGGGCGCTCACATCAAACTGCCGGTCACCAAGGAGTGGGGCGCCGGCGTCTATGTCATGGCGACGGTCTATACGCCGCGCGATGCCGCCAAGACGCCGAAACCACGCCGCGCCGTGGGCGTTGCTCACGTAGCGGTCGACGTCAGCCCGCGCACATTCAAGCTCGATATTGCTGCCCCGCCGGTTCAACGGCCGAACAGCAAGATGACCGTGAGCATTGCGGCGGCTGGTCCGAACGATAATGGTTATGTCCAGCTGGCGGCCGTCGATGAGGGTATCCTGCTGCTGACCGGCTTCAAGACGCCGGACCCGGCTGACTACTTCTTCGGCAAGCGCCGTCTCGGTGTCGAAC
>CALRWU020000348.1:0-4286 GCA_943371945.1 Azorhizobium sp. AG788 | reverse complement strand
GGTCATCAGCTTGTAGTCGGGCGCGTGCGGTCCGATCCCTAGCTTGGCGAGCGCCGCCCTGTTCTTCCTGTCGACATCCCTATCGCACCCGATGTCGTGCCCGTCGTAAAGCTCCGCAACCGTGTTGCGTATGCGCTCCAGAGCTTCCTCAACCGTGTAGCCTGGAAAGGCTGCATCGTGCAGCGGCTTCCGACCGACTGACGCAACACCCTTCAGGAACGCCCCCGCCGCAACATCGGTTTCGGCAGCCGCCCCAACCGCCGGCACAACGCCATCGTCCGGCCAAGCGTGCCGGTACCTGCCCTTCCAGCCGATGCGTTTCAAGATGGCGGCGAACAGGAAGTCCACCACCATGACGTTGAATTGCCCTTCACCCGCAGCAAGGTTTCCGGTGTCTCGCCGCTTGCGGCGTCCGTAGAGCTTCTGGTGACGCAGAAACATCTCCGGCTCGCGCGAACGCCATTCGCCTTCCAATACGGAACGATAGAAATCCCAGTCTTCAAGAGGCGTAACGCTCTTGCGGCGCTTGGTCCACAATGCCCGCGATCGATCGAACGCGGCGACGTCGATGGGATCGCCATCAACACATGCTCGCATGATCGCATCATCGAACCATGGCTCATAGCCCTCTTCCCATGCGCGAAATGAACCCGCCGCAGGTCGAGGCGAAGGCGGCGCATCCATCAAAAAGCCAGCAAGGCGTGCGCGCGTGACGTGTTCGCCGGACCAGCCCTCAAAACCCTGCCGTATCGCCGGAATGTGGTGAAGCTCCTGAAACGCCTTCTGCGCCAACTCGTAGAAGACGCCGCAGCGCTCGAATTCGCGGCGGGCGGACGCGACATCGCCACCCCCCCAATGAAGCAGACCCAGCTTGAACCGATAGGTCGTCACAGAATCGGCGGCAGTGGCGACCGGTCCGTTCTGACCGTTGCGATTCTGCTCGAAATGTCGGGCTGAGCTCTCCGCCATTTCCTCGAGCGTGGGCACAAGCGACTTGAAGTGCGCTACAGGATCGAATGGCTTTTTTTTAGCTGCCTGTTTCGGCTCCGACCAGTCTACTTCGAAGGATGGGTACCCCTGCTCCGGGCGCGATTTAAAAAGCGGCCCGAACAGCCACGCCAAAAACCGAGCCACCAGGTCCATCGTCTTCGTGCCCCCACGGTGAGATGCTGCAGCGTCTCACCCTTTGCCGTTTCTGTCAGCTATCACTATCATTCCGGCCGAAGCTCTCAGCGCGTAGAGCCGGCCCCCAGGGGCGACGCACACAGGAGCTTGCGGCTCCTGGGTTCCGGGTCGAAAGCGCGATGCGATTCCGCCCGGAATGACGCTAGAGAGATTGCTTGATTACCCCCGCAGCGCGCCCGTCAGACGCTTCGAGATGATCTCCTCAGCCTCGCTCATGATGCGGTCGATCAGTTCCTTCACGCTCGGCACGTCGTGGATCAGGCCCGCGACCATGCCGCAGCTCCAGGCCCCGGCTTCCATGTCGCCATCCTTCATGATCTTCGGATAGACGCCCGCGACTTCCTCGATGATGTCCTCGAACTTGAGGGCCGAGCCCAGTTCCTTCTCCTTCGCGATGATTTTCGCGACGCCCGCATTGTTCAGCACGCGCTCGGTGTTGCGCAGCGGACGCATGATCAGGCGCGTGTCGAGTTCGGTCGCCTTCACCAGCGCGTCTTTCACGTTCTGGTGGATCGGGGCTTCCTTCGTCGCCATGAAGCGCGTGCCCATGTTCATGCCTTCCGCGCCCAGCGCCATCGCGGCAACCAGCGAACGCCCGTCCGCCATGCCGCCCGAAGCCACGAACGGAATCTTCAATTCCTCCGCCGCGCGCGGCAGCAGGATGAAGTTCGGAATGTCGTCCTCGCCCGGGTGGCCGCCGCACTCGAAGCCATCGACGCTCACCGCATCGCAGCCGATCGATTCAGCCTTCAGCGAGTGGCGCACCGAGGTGCACTTGTGGATTACCTTGACGCCAGCCTGCTTGAAGAACGGCATCACCTGCACCGGGTTGTTGCCCGCTGTCTCGACGATCTTGATGCCTTCCTCGATGATCGTGCGCACGAAGCCCGGATAATCCGGCGGCGTCACCGACGGCAGGAAGGTCAGGTTCACGCCGAACGGCTTCTTCGTCATCTCGCGGCAGCGGCGGATCTCGGCGCGGAGGCCTTCAGGTGTCCGTTGCGTCAGCCCCGTGATGATGCCCAGACCGCCCGCCTCGGACACGGCCGCCGCCATCTCCGCGAAGCCAACATAGTGCATGCCGCCCTGGATGATCGGGTGCTCGATGCCGAACAGTTCGGTAATGCGCGTCTTCATGGGGCGGTTCCTCTGATGTTTTGCCCATCAGGAAACCGCCCGCCAGACGGCGTCAAGCCCGTCCGGAGTGATCGGTCGAATTGAGTCGATGCTAGCGCGTCCTGTCGGCCAGCGGCCGCGTCCCTTCGAACCACACCTTGCGAGCTGGCACGCTGACCAACTCGCGCTCGGGCCAGCGCAGCGCCGTGAGCCGCCCGCCAAAACAGCACCCCGTGTCGATGCACCAGGTATTGTTCACCGCCTGCACTTCAGGCCCCGCGACATGGCCATAGACCACCGCCGTCTCGCCCGCGTGCTGCAAGGCCCAGTTGAGCCGCACCGGCGAGCCAAACCCGTCCGTCTCCCCCGTCGTCTCGCCATAGAGCGCGAAGGCTTTCACCTTGCCGCCTGACTTGCCGATCATCTCCAGCTTGATCCCCGCATGCGCCACGGCAAGTTTGCCGCCATCGAGCCATAGATAGATCGGCAGCGACCCGACATATTTCCGCACCCGTGCGCGAAACGCCGGATCCTCTTCCGCCATCTGGTCGATCGACGCCTGCAGGCCGTGGGCCGCCTTTACACTCGCCCCATTGATCCAGCGCGAAAACTTGTTGTCGTGATTGCCATCGACGCAAAGCCCCGTACCCGCCTCGCCCATCGCCATCGCGATCCGCAACACATCCGGCGAGCGCGGCCCGCGATCCATCAGGTCGCCCACAAAAACCAGCGTCCGACCCGCAGGCGGCGTGACCACGACATCGCGTCCCGACCACTCAACCTGATAGCCTAGGAGAGCAAGCAGCTCCTCAAGCTCGTCACAACACCCGTGCACATCACCGACAATGTCGAACGGCCCCGTCAGCTCGCGGCGATCGAAGGAAGGTTTGGCTGACGTCATGTCGGGCGATTATCACGCTCGGCCCGCAGCGCAAAAGCCGACTTGCGCACCGCCAATGCGCGCGCTACATACTGAACTACATGGTTCAGTTTCGGTCAGCCCATCTCGACGCCTCATTCGCCGCGCTCTCGGACGCAACCCGACGCGGCGTTCTGGAGCAGCTTGAACGCTCGGACGCTTCGATCACGGAGCTTGCCGAAAAGTTCGACATGACCCTCACGGGCATGAAGAAACACGTCGGCGTGCTGGAGCAGGCGGGGCTCATCACGACGGAGAAGATCGGCCGCGTGCGAACGTGTAGGCTCGGCCTGCGCGGACTGGACGAAGAAGCGGCCTGGATCGAACAGCGCCGCCAGCTCTGGGACGCACGCTTCGACGCGCTGGACAGGGTTGTCGAGGACATGAAGCGCAGGGAGAAAGCCAGTGGGCAAAAGAAGCGATAACCACACAGCGCTCGAACAGCCGTCCGACCGGGAGTTGATCGTCACCCGCACATTCGATGCCCCTGTACACATCGTGTTCGAAGCCTGGACCACGCCCGAACTGTTCAGGCAGTGGTGGGCGCCGAAATCGATCGGCGTGCCGCTCATATTCTGCGAAATGGATGTCCGCACCGGCGGCGGCTACACGATCGGGTTTGGCCAGGACGCCGCAAGCGCGATGAAATTCTTCGGCAAATACCTCGAAGTCGTGCCGAACGTGCGCCTCGTCTGGACCAATGAGGAAAGCCCCGACGCCGCCATAACCACGGTGACGTTCGAGAACAAAGGCGACAAGACTCTGCTCGTCCTTCGCGAACGCTATCCCTCGAAACAGGCGCTCGACGAGGGCCGCGGCGCCGAGGCGGGCCTGCCCGAACAGTTCGAACAGCTCGACGATCTTGTCGCGACGCTGGTCGCGAGCCAGGCGTGATGCTGTCGATCAAACGATGACTTCGCCATCATCGTCCGCAAACCTGAAAAGTTGCGTCGCGCAGTAACAGACCCCCCACCTGACCTCCCCCTTTCAGGGGGAGGGACACTGTTGACCGAACTTACCTTGCATTGAAGGGCGTTGGCGCATCGCTGGTCCCTCCCCCTGAAAG
>CALRWU020000347.1:0-4286 GCA_943371945.1 Azorhizobium sp. AG788 | reverse complement strand
AACGTCGGCAGCCGGGCGAGCATCGTCGAGCGGTATTTGTCGACCGACATTCGCGCGTTTGGCGATGGTGGCTTTATCGTCGCTGACATGAACGGTCCGATGTCCAAGTCCGCTTCACGTGTCGCATGGACAAAGAACGAGACGGCCATACGTGCGCGTATCGCGTCAAGGCCGTCGCGTTGCCTGAAGAGCTCTAGAACGTCTCTTGGCGTTGCCTTCTCGATACCGCGTGCAAGCAAGTCCGAATAGGCAGCTTTCAGGGTTGCGCGCAGCTGTTCGCGCCACGTCTCAGTGCCGAACGACGCAATCAAATTGCGGAGAGAGTCCAGCGGTCGGCCTTCGTCGTCGATCAATTTGAGAAACTGAAATGCGGGCACGATCAGAAAACCTGACGCGCGAAACTGCTTGGTCGACCAGGCCGAGCGGTCAATCCGATGGGGCAGATTGCCGGCAGCCTTGAGGCGCTCAATGGCGAGCTTGAAGTAGTGGAATGGCAGGGTAGGGGCTACGAGCGAAGGCTGCAACGCAACGTTCGACTCCGCGACTGGATTTGTCTCAACGTCGCCTCGGTTGCCAATCGTCTCGTCACGACGCGCGGCGACCCGACTCTTTTTGCGCGCTGGCGTCCCCAATCTCCATGCCCCCGCATTACGCATCATGAACCAGTCAAAACAGTTAGGCGATGCGTGTGACGGTGGAATTACAATTTGATGACAGCAATCATTTTGCGAAGAGCAAACTCCACGGCGCCTGCGTGCGAAATTCCTGCTGCAACGAAGTGCGGGTGTTGCCGTGAAGCGTCACCGCTCGCCAGAACAAGTAGTAGGGGACGCCGTTTCAAAAAATGCGAGCCGCGTGATCAACTCTGTCATGAAAGCTGTAAGCTCGCCGCCTAGGAGTCCCCGCATCCTGAGCTGGCGTATCACGCCAGTCGTGTCCTTGGGTGATGAGGGGCTTCAATGAAAAAGCGTGCGATGGTTCGAGCGGGGCTGTTTGCCCTCACCATAGCTTTGGCTGGGTGTTCGCAGGGGTCTGAGATCCTATCGCCGGGAGCGACGAACCCCGGCACTGGCGGTGGCGGCACGGGAGGCGGCACGGGTGGCGGAACAGGCGGCGGCACAGCGTCATGCCCGACCGGCACGTCTAACCAGGGCGCGCTCGGCTCCAACACGATCTGCCAACTCAGCGGCGAAATCCTCGCGAACCTCAGCCTGCCTGCGACGGCTGGCGTCGTGTATCGCATTGCTGGCCGGGTCGATATCGGCAAGGACACCGGTGCAGACGGCACGGCCGTTGGCGGAACAGGTGTGACTCTGACAGTCGCGCCAGGTGCGCGTCTCTACGGCACCGTCGCCGGCGACCTCATGATCATCAATCGCGGCAGCCAAATCATCGCGAACGGCACTGTTTCGCAGCCGATCATCTTCACCAGCGACAAGGATATCCAGGGCCTCAACGACGCGACGGTTTCCAATCGTCAGTGGGGCGGCCTGATCCTGCTCGGCAAGGCCCCGATCCGCGGCTGCAACACGGCGGTCGCCTCGGGCACTGTCGCTTGCCAGGACGAAGTTGAAGGCATCACCAACGCGACGGGACGTGTCGCCCTCTATGGCGGCGCGACGTCAACCGACAACAGTGGCAGCTTGCAGTACGTGCAAATCCGCTATCCCGGCGCCTTCCTGACTTCTGCTGCTGCTGGCGACGACCTCAATGGTCTCACCCTCGGCGGTGTCGGTTCGGCCACCACGATTGATAACGTGCAGGTCCACAACTCGGGCGATGACGGCATCGAAGTGTTCGGCGGTTCGGTGAACCTGAAGCACACCGTGATCACCGGCGCGCTCGATGACTCGCTCGACTGCGATTACGCTTGGACGGGCAATGCGCAGTTCCTGGTCATCAAGCAGACTGCCATCACCGGTGGTCCGGATGGTCTCATGGAATGCAGCAACGCTCCGAAAAACAGCGTTGGCGGCGCTCTTCTCACGCGTCCGACGATCTCCAACTTCACCTTCGTCGGCCTGCCGACGAGCTCGACGGGCTCCAACCTGAAAGGCATCGGTATCGATGCCTCTGCCGGCCTGCCGGGCGCTTCGGCTGTCATGGTCAATGGTGTCGTCACAGGCGCAACCCGCTGCCTCTCGGTCGTCGAACCGGAGACCGGATCGGGCCGCGGCAGCGCCAACACAACGACGCCGCCGTCCTTCAACTCCGTCTTGTTTGATTGCGTCAGCCAGCCGAGCGCGACTGTTATCGCTGGCTCGACCGTGTCGGCATCCTCGATCATCGCGGCAGGAACCAACAACTCGACAACGGTCGCCAACACCCTCGCGAGCGGCGTCTTCCCGGGGACGACTGAAACGGCTCGCACGGCGGTTAACCCGACCACGCTCGGCGCTTTCTTCACGGCGGCGAACTACATCGGCGCTTTCTCGCCGACCGAAACGCCTGCTTCGAACTGGGCTGCCGGCTGGACCATCCAGCTCCTCCCACCCGCCGGATGCCCGACGGGTACAACGGAAGCCGCCGCGACCCTGAACACGCGCAAGCGCTGTGTTCTGGCCGGTACGCTTGGCCAAGGCGGCGTTCCCGCATCGGTTCGCCTGACTGCCGGCAACTATTACGAGATCTCGGGCCGCGTTGATGTTGGCGTTGACCGCACAGCGGACGGCGCCCAAGGCGTTGCCGCAGCGCTCACGATCGATCCGGGCGTCACGCTGTTCGGCACCGACGCTGGCGACGTCCTCATCGTCAACCGTGGCAGCCAGGCACTAGTCAACGGCACGTCGTCCGCGCCGGTGATTATGACCTCGCTCGCTGACCTTACCCGCACGACGCCGAACCCTTCGGCCAACCGCGAGTGGGGTGGCTTCATCCTGCTCGGCCGCGCGCCGATTCGGGGTTGCAACACGGCTGTCGCTTCTGGCGCCGCCACCTGCCAGGACGAAGTTGAAGGCATCACCAACGCTACCGGCCGCGTCGCTCTCTACGGCGGTGCAACGGCCGGCGACACCAGCGGCCGGGTCTCCTTCCTGCAGATCCGCTACGCCGGCGCCTTCCTGACTTCTGCTGCGGCGGGCGACGACCTCAACGGCCTCACCCTCGGCGGTGTCGGCTCTGCGACCACCATCGACAGCCTCCAGGTCCACAATTCGGGCGATGACGGCATCGAGGTGTTCGGCGGCACGGTAAATATGAAGCGCGTGATCATCACGGGCGCTCTCGATGACTCGCTGGATTGCGACTATGGCTGGACCGGCAACGTGCAGTTCATGATCATTCGTCAGTCCGCGCTCGCCGGCGGCCCGGATGGCCTCGTGGAATGCTCGAATGCTCCGAAGAACAGCGTCGGCGGCACCCTTCAGACACGTCCGACGATTTCGAACTTCACGCTGATCGGCGTGGCGACAAACTCAACGGGTTCTGCTCTCAAAGGCGTCGCTTTCGACTCCTCGGCTGGCGGACCTGGTGCGTCAGGCCGCCTGTTCAACGGTGTGGTGACGGGCTCCACCCGTTGTCTCTCGGTTGCTCAGCCGGAAACCGGTTCGGGCCGCGGTGAAGCGGATGCGACCAACGTGCTGACTACCAACTCGGTTCTGTTCGACTGCGTCAACCAGCCGAGCACGACGGTGATTGCCGGTTCGACGGTCTCTGCCTCTTCGATCATCGCGGCAGGAACCAACAACTCAACGACGACTGCCGACACGTTGGGCTTGGCCGCGGCTCCGGCGACGGCCCTCGCCAACTTCGTCAACGGTACGGCGGAAACAACCCGCACTGCTGTAAATCCCACGACCCTCGGCGCGTTCTTCTCGGCCGCCCCCTACATCGGCGCGGTCAGGGACAACTCGGACAATTGGTGGCGCGGCTGGAGCTGCGGACTGGAAGCTGTGACCTGCTGATCTTGCAGGCGGCGGGCGGCGGCGAAATCCGCCGCCCGCTCCATCTCATCCGGTCCCCAATTCCTCAGAAAGTTGATGCTCATGAAACCGACTACTCTGCCTTGGCGAAGGCTGGTCCTGCTGACCACCTTCCTGATGTCGCCCCAGATTGCTGTCGCTCAACAGACACCGCCTGACGCTCCTGTCGCCGCATCCGCTGACGAACCGCAGACTGATGACGCGGACGGTGGTGACGTGATCACCGTTCTCGGTCAGTACATTCCGGAACCCCAGCAGGCGTCCACCGCCGTGGCCAGCTTTCTTTCGGAGGAAGATCTGGAACGGCAGGGCGATTCCAACGCCGCACAGGCGTTGACGCACCTTGCCGGACTTTCGGTTGTTTCC
>CALRWU020000346.1:0-4287 GCA_943371945.1 Azorhizobium sp. AG788 | reverse complement strand
CGACCGGCTGTGATGGCGTCGCGGCGCGCGGCAGGTCACGCTGCGAAGACCCGCTGCCGCCCGGCGTCAGCGAGATCGCGCTGCCACCTTGAACGGGCTGGGTCGGAATCGGCGGAAGCGGTTGGGCAGCGACAGAAGGTTGTTGTGGCGGCGTCCATACCTGCGGGATTGGGGGCTGCGGCGTCGACGGTGGATTGTAGACAACCTGGGGGACTGGCTGAACCGGCTGCACCGGCGCAACATAGTTAGCCGCCGCGTCTCCGCGCATCGGCGCCGACGTCAGGTCCGATCGAATGAACGCCTTCTGTCCGTTGCGCAGGATCACCTGATACCAGTTCCAGTCGGCCTGACGCGCGAGACCCACAACGGTCAGTTGCAGGCCCGTGCTGCCGGTCGACAGAACAGGCGTGTCATTTGTCGCGAACGGCTCGGCGCGCAGGCGCACGCCCGTGCCGTTGATTGTGATGGGGGTTGGCGGCGTGAACGGCTCGACCATGTAAGCGCTGCGCGTTGTGGCGCGGCTAATACCGGTAACCTGAGCGGCTGCAACGCCGCCGATCGCCAGCGTGGCGACCAGAACCGAAGTGAAGACGATACGCATGTTACCAGAACCCAATCATTGCAACGACGGAGCAAACATTCCGTCCGATGTCGGATATACCGCAGATACCGGACGTGGGCTTAACCTGCCACAACAGGGCGCCGAAAGCATGGCGGGACTGAAGCATTGCTCGGATGACCAGACCCGAAAGAGGCCCCTCAGATGGCGGCGTTGGGACGCTTTCGCCAATTGCAGCAATTAAGCCAAGGGCAGTTATGCGGCCCTTTCCTGCTGTCGGCTAAGCGGACGTGGACCGAAAGCAAAATCTGGATAGGCTGGATTTCCGCAAGCAAAGCGATTTTCCAAATGGAAAGCAGGAGCCGGGATCGTATGAGACCTTGGACAAAACTGAGTGTCCTGCTGTTCCTTGCAGCTTGGGCGAGTGCAGGCACGATGATTGCCCAACCATCCCCCGGGAAGAAACCTGCGCTCGATTTTTCAGGTTCGGTGACAACCGAAGGCACAGGTGAAAACACCGCCTTCGCGCGCTCGGTATCGGCACGGTATGGCGGTGGCATGTCCGTTGCGGAAATCATGGCCGATGCCGCGTCGCAGGGCTTCAAGTGCAATTCCGAAGAGGCCTCCTGTACGCGAACGCGCGTGGATCAGCCCTGCGTAGAAGCGTGGATCGTAGATTTCTCGCCGGAAGGCGCCGCGAGCGGACGACATGTCCGGCGCTGCATGGGCGGGGAGTTGGACGAATAGGCTGCAAACGTTTCGAGCGGCTCACGAACCCTACCGCTGCCAGATCGCTGGTCTTGCCGTCTTCGGCTACTTCGTTCACAGATCGGATCTGGAAACTTTCTGACTGCGGGGCGCGTATGTTGAAGATCGCAATTGGCATAGCGATAGGCGTTATCGCATCAGCTTTTCTGATCTTGGCGTTTCCAACGCAGACGGTAGACGCGATCCACAAATACCTTCCGAAGACCGCAGCGGCAGCGGAGAGCTTCCATCCCGCCGCTCCGTCCTCGCCGACCGGGCAATAGGTCCTAGCATCATTGCTCTGACGTCGTTTTCACAGCTCCTTTTTGTGTCTTTGCAGGGGGGGCCGCGGACGAATCCGCAGCCCAGCGTCGCCGCAAGGGCGAGCACAAGGTTCGTAAAATGGGGCAGACCTCGGGCGCGCGGCTTACAGCATCGCCGGGATGACGCGGTCAGGCGGCTTGTGGCCGTCCGCAAAGGTCTTGATATTGATGATCACCTTCTCGCCCATGTCGATGCGGCCTTCGAGCGTGGCCGAGGACATGTGCGGCAGCACCACGACATTGCGCAGCGCCTTGAGGCGCGGGTTGAGGTTGGGCTCGTTCTCGAACACGTCGAGACCGGCGCCGGCGATCTCACCGGCTTCCAGCGCACGGATCAGGGCGGCCTCGTCGATCACCTCGCCGCGCGCCGTGTTCACCAGATAGGCGTTCGGCTTCATCAGCTTGATGCGACGCGCCGAAAGCAGGTGGAAGGTCGCGGGCGTATGCGGGCAGTTGATGGAGACGATGTCCATCCGCGCCAGCATCTGGTCGAGGCTTTCCCAGTAAGTGGCCTCAAGCTCTTCGGCGACGGCGGGACGGATCGGCTTGCGGTTGTGGTAGTGGATCTGCAGGCCAAACGCTTTCGCCCGGCGGGCGACAGCCGTGCCGATGCGACCCATGCCGACAATGCCGAGGCGCTTGCCATAGATGCGGCGGCCCAACATCCAGGTCGGCGACCAGCCGACGAACTGTCCCGACTGCATGGCGGCGACGCCGTCGACGATGCGGCGCGGCACGGCGAGGATCAGGCCCATCGTCATGTCGGCGGTGTCTTCGGTCAGGACGCCCGGCGTGTTGGTGACGGTGACACCGCGCGAGACGCAGGCCTGTACATCTATATTGTCGACGCCGACCCCGAACTGCGCAATCAGGCGCAGGCGATCCCCTGCCCGCGCCAGCGTGCGTCCGTCGATCCGGTCGGTCACGGTGGGCACCAGCACATCACAGCGCTGGGCGGCGTCCGCCAGCTGTTCGATCGTCATCGGCGTGTCGGTGGCGTTCAGCTCGACGTCGAACAGCTCGCTCATGCGCGTCTCGACCGGCTCTGGCAGGCGGCGGGTGACGATCACTTTGAGCTTTGGACGAGACGTCGGCATGTGGGGACGCGTTCCTCTTTTTATCTCTGCGCTTCAGCTGCCCTGTTACGCCCGGGGCGCCTCGCGTCAACGCACGGTCTATCAAAGCAGGGTCGCCGGGCCAACCATGGCCTGAGACGCGGCCGGAGAAGGGACGCGAGCTGCGGTCCGAGACACCCGATTCACCGAATTTTTCGCATGCGGTTAAGCACGCTTTCACGCCCCCATGGTTCTCATTCAGGCGTCATCTCCTCAGCATGAAGGCAAGTTGCGCCGTGAGCCAAAAACGCTGCCGCACCGCTGTTTTCCACCAGGTTGCCCAGATATGCGGCGCCGCGACCATAGCCATCTGCCTCGCGGCAGCGCCGGCTTACGCGCAGGACAAGCTTTCCCCTGGTAGTTTCAAGGCCTTTGCGAGCAATGGCGTCGAGGCGCGTGTCAGCGATTTCTCGGGCCAGCCCGTGCCGCGCTATGCCAGCCTGCGCTATGACAAGGTCAACGGTCGCGCCGGCCCGAGCCCGGATTATCCGGTCCGCTGGAACTATGAGCGCGCCGGCCTACCCGTGATCATCGTGCGCGAAAGCAAGGACTGGCGCATGGTGCGGGATCCGATGGGAGACGAGGTCTGGATCAATCAGTCCCAACTCGCACAGCGCCGCACGGCAATCACCACGGATACTGGCAGCATTTATCGCGAGCCCCGCACCGATGCGGGCAAGGTTGCGCGGTTTGTGGCGGGTGCGGTGGTGGTGTTGGGCGACTGTGGCACTGCCTGGTGTCGCATCGAAGCGGACGGCCGCAAGGGCTGGGTCCAGCGCGGGCATCTTTGGGGGGCGGAGGCGCTGCCGGCAGCCCCCGGAAAAAACTAGGTTATTTCCGTCGCTTGAGCCCCGTACCCCCGCGTGTTAACGGGCCTCATGACCCAGGACCCGACCTCCCCCCACGCTTTCCACACCCCCAAGAGCGCCTACAGCTTCGAGGAGTTGCTGGACAGCGGGCATGGACGCCTGTTCGGACCGGGCAACGCCCAGCTGCCGATCCCCCCCATGCTGATGCTGAACCGCATCACCGAGATCACGCTGGACGGCGGCGTCGCCAAACGCGGCCATATCGTTGCGGAACTCGATATCAATCCCGACCTCTGGTTCTTCAAATGCCACTTTCCGGGCGATCCGGTGATGCCCGGCTGCCTGGGACTCGACGCCATGTGGCAGCTGGTCGGCTTCTGGCTCGGCTGGTCCGGCTCGCCCGGCAAGGGCCGCGCGCTGGGGGTCGGGGAGTGCAAGTTCTCCGGCCAGGTCACCCCGGACAAGAAGCTGGTCCGCTACGAGATTGACATCCGCCGGGCCATCCGCTCGCACCTGACCATGGGAATCGCTGACGGAACCGTGTTTCTGGATGGCGAAAAAATCTATTCTGCCAAGGACATGAAAGTTGGCTTGATGAAGCAGGCCGCGTAGTCTGGGACAAGCACTCGCCGCCTAGCCTTGCTGCACGTAACGACACTCGAAGGTTTTTTGGGAGTTATCCGCGATGGCCGTACACGGCCCCGATCTGCGCAGGGTGGTAGTCACCGGCATGG
>CALRWU020000345.1:0-4293 GCA_943371945.1 Azorhizobium sp. AG788 | reverse complement strand
ATGACGGTCACAACCACCGGCGGTCGCACTCGTCGAGAAACCTTCGTCGCTGCATTCGTATTGGCCTTCGCCCTGTCGGCGTGTGCGCCATCCGTCGAGGATGGTCCGCCGAACAGTCAGCCGAGCGAGGCAGCTCTGCTCGAAACCGCACGCTCCATCCATCAGGATCGTTTGGTTCTGGATGCGCACGCCGACATTGTTGTTCCGTCAACACCGGCGAATTTTCTCGACGCTGAAGGCATATCCAAAATCGCGCCGGAAAAACTCAAGGCTGGCGGCGTCGGCGCAGTCGTCATGTCAATTGCCGCAGGTCCGGGCCCCCGCACACGAGAGGGAGATGCCGAGGCGCGCGCGGAAGCAAACGAAAAACTCGCAGCTGTTTTGGCATTGGCTGCCGCGAATACTGATACCGTAGCGATAGCCAAGTCGTCCGAGGAAATTCTAACGATCCGCGAGAGTGGCAGGACGGCGTTGATCCTGGGATTCCAGAATGCTCGATCTCTTGAGAGAAATGTATCTGCACTCGACACGTTCTACGAGGCGGGCGTACGAGTTTTCGCCCTGAACCATCTGGCTCACAATGATTTCTCCGACTCCTCACGACCATTCCATGATCCGGTCACGGGTCTTTACGAGGCAGATGCGCATGGGGGCCTGTCTCCGCTCGGGGTAGCTGCGATTGAACGAATCAACACGCTTGGTGGGTTGGTCGATGTTTCCCAGATGTCGAAGGCGGCAACCCTGGCGGCAATTGCCGCGTCCAAGACTCCCGTGATCGCAAGCCACTCAAACGTACGCGCGATTTCGAACGCCACGCGCAATCTTTCCGACGAAGAAATCGACCGGATCGGCGCAACGGGCGGCGTCATTCACGTCGCGCCCTTTTCTGCCTACCTGATCAATTTTTCGACCCCCGAAAAGTTGGAAGCCATCAAGTTGGCGCGTAGCGCGGCGGGGCTTCCCGCTGCCTATTCGTATCCCTACGAACTATACTGGGAGCTTTCCGATCCGGTGGCCAAGGAGACTTTCGCATCGTCGATCCGCGAGGCCCTCGGACCTGCGACAATCGACATCATGATCGACCATATCGATTACATCGTGAAGCGCATCGGCATCGACCATGTCGGTATTGGCACGGATTTCAACCACGGAAGTGGGATTGAGGGATATGAGGACGCGAGCGAATCGCTGGCCGTCACTGTCGGACTTGTACGGCACGGCTATTCAGCGGATGACATCAAGAAGATCTGGGGCGGCAACTTCCTGCGCGTGTTTCGTCAGGCCGAACGCGCGGCCAAATCTTCCGGCGGTCGAGAGTAGAGTTGGGGCAACGACACTGGCGTCAGCAGGAGCGCTCCACCGATGTAGCCGGAATGTGCATTATGACCAAACGACTGAGTCGATCGACTTTTGTCATTCGACGATGAAGCTGCGTGGCGGCGGGAGCCCGCACAGCAACGGTCACTTCTCCAGCGCCTGCACATACGAGTTCATGTCGAAGTAATCGCGCCATATGCCGATCTTCCCGTCGCGCAGTTCGAACACACCGCAGCAGGGCAGCTCGATTGTCTTGTTACCCACACGTATGCGGTCGATCCGCTCAGCGAAAACCAGCGGGCCGGCGGACGCCAGATTGACAGTCTCCCACTCCGTTGTTGCCCAGTCCTTCACGAAAGCCGCAATGAAGCCGCGCAGCTGGAGTCGTCCGGCGACGGGTTTGAGCGGCATGTTGTGATAGACGCCGTCCTCGGCAAAAAAGTCGACGATGCGATCGACATCAAGGGTCGACCAGCACTTGATGAACTGCTGAACAATCTGCTCGTTGGTGGTCACCCTGCACTTCTCCCCGGGCGCTCCGGCGCGCTCCATAGATCATCTAACCAACAGCGACGAGAGTCGCTAGCAGGGGCAATCCACGTGCGGCAGCCGACTGCCATGACGATCACAGCCTTTCAAATGGCCGGGCCGCTCAAAGCCCGCCGTTCGCGATGGGCGGATCAATCTGGTTGGAGCTCGCCCAATCCCGATCGTTCGACTATGCGCGGCAAGGTTACCCAGAACGGAACAGGGGCTCAACTGAGACCAGCACGACACGCCAAAGAACAGCTGAACCAGAGAACAGGGCTGAACCAAAGTCGGTTTTACTGACGCGCTTGCTGCGCTGTCGGCGAACGTTGGACCAGCTGGCGCATCACCCCCATCAGCAGCGGCGCCGCCGCGAATATTTCGCGCTCATCAAGTCCATTTGATCGAAGCAATGGTGGCCTGCCCTAGGGCTTGAGGCTCCCCCAAGCGTGGATGGTGACCGGCAGTTTCGGACCCCGAGTTGACCATGCGGAAATCAGAGCGATCCGGGTGAGTCGATACATTTCAGCCAGTCGGAGACGGCGCAGAGCTACGGCCGGACCTCCCCCAATTCGAGACACTCGTACTGTTCAGATTCCCGACGCAAAACTCGACCTTCCCGCGTCAGGCGTGCTGGACGTTTTTCTCTCCTGCAGGAGTCTCCGCTTTTCAGCGACGCATGATCAGCCGGACGACAATGAGGCTGCGCCGTGCACTGGCGAATTCTGTCTGGGTTGCGACGTCTGCCTGAGAGCAGCCAAGCGCCCGGCGCTGGAATCTGTCCCCTGAACTTACCCCGTCAGCGCACGAGTAGGCGTGTGCCCTTGACCGTGGATCATTTGAGTACCCAATTCATCCTCAGAGGGACTGAATGCCATGTTTCGAATGCTGGTTGCTTGTGCGTTAACGGCATTCGCGTGCACAGGCTTTGCGCTGGCCCAAGATGGGCTGTTCTCCGGTGCGCAGGCCGATCGTGGCGGGGTTCTTTTCAACGATGAATGTGCTTCCTGTCATACTGTGCGACATGCTGCCGAACTAATGGTATCCCGCGGAGGCGATATACCTTTCCCTGAGTTTCACGCGAAACTGTCGGCGACGATGCCGCCCTTCAGCGCCGACAAGCCAGAGCCGCAAGGCTATGTCGATATTCTTGCCTATCTCACGCGCGAGCTTGGCGCTCGTGAGGGCAGCAATGACGCGACGTTGCAGTCCCCCGCTTTTCGCGCGGCGCGGATCCCGAGCGCGGCCGGCATCGTAGCAAGCATCTCCCAGGCGCCCGAGCAGCTTGAGTGGCATAACTGGCGCGGGCCGCTGGACGGCACCGGATACTCGGCGGCCGATCAGATCAATGCCTCTAACGTCAAGTCTTTGCGAACAGCGTGGCGCTGGAGTTCTTCCGGCATGGGCCCTTCGCCCGAGGCGCGCAACACCACAACGCCGCTGATGGTTGATGGCAGTCTTTATCTGACAGCAGGCCTGACCCGAAACGTCGTCTCGCTCGATGCGAAGACCGGAGAGATGCTCTGGATGTGGCGGGCGAAAGAAGCCGATGCCCGCTTTGAAAACGCGCCGCGCAAGGGTGCAGGTCGCGGCGTTGCCTACTGGACTGACGGCAAAGCAGATCGCCGCATCTTTACTGTCACGCCCGGTTTTCATCTCGCAGCGCTTGACGCCGTGACCGGCCGCCCAATTGCTCATTTCGGCAGAGAGGGACAGGTTGATCTGATGGCCGGGCTCCGCGGCGCGCCGAAAGAAGGTTTGCCTGACATTGGCAATTCTTCCCCACCCTTGGTGGTAGGCGACATAGTCGTCGTAGGCTCGGCACACGAAGTCGGCCTACGACCAAAATCGCGTGGCAATGTGAAGGGCGATGTTCGTGCCTATGACGCGCGCACTGGCCGCCTTGTCTGGACCTTCCACACTGTACCGGCCAAGGGAGACCCGGGCTATGAAACGTGGACGGCCGGGGCGGCAGAGTATTCTGGAAATGCCGGGGTCTGGGCCCCGATGTCTGCTGATCCCACGACAGGCCTGATCTACCTGCCGGTCGAAGCTTCCACGAACGATGTGTACGGCGGCGCGCGTCAAGGTCAGAACCTCTATTCGTCAAGCCTCGTCGTACTTGAAGCCAAGACCGGAAAAGTGCGTTGGTCGCGCCAGCTGGTACATCATGACATCTGGGATTGGGATGTGCCTGCAATTCCGATCCTGGCGGACGTGCCAGGCGACGGTCGCACCATTCCTGCTGTGCTGCAGATCACGAAGCAGGGGTTTGTTTTCGCTTTCAACCGGCACACGGGGGAACCTCTGTGGCCAATCGAAGAGCGAGCAGTCCCGCAGTCTGATACGCCCGGCGAGGCTACGTCTCCGACGCAGCCTTTCCCTACTCTGCCGATACCATTCGACCGCCAGGGCGTGACGGTCGATGATCTCATCGACTTTACCCCC
>CALRWU020000344.1:0-4315 GCA_943371945.1 Azorhizobium sp. AG788 | reverse complement strand
ATCTCGGGCGACAAGCCGTGCGTGCAGTGGAGCTATGATGGCGGACGCGCGCTGCGCACGTCGGCGGGCTATGGCGAGCTATCGAACGGCCAGAAGATCATCATGGTCGGCGACATGGGCGGCTTCGTGCACGCCATCGACGCGAAGACCGGCAAGAAGCTCTGGGTGACGAACGTCTCGTTCTTCAAGAACCAGATGGTGACGTCGACGCCGGTTCTCTACAAGGACAAGGTGTTCGCGCCCATCTCGCAGTACGAACTCGCTAGCGCGATGGCCGACGCATACGTCTGCTGCAAGGCGCGCGGCGGCGTGACGGCGATCGATGCGAAGACCGGCGAGAAGGTATGGGCGCAGGCGACAATGCCGGAAGCGCAGCCGATCAAGGACCGCGGCGATGGCCAGTTCATCTGGGGACCATCCGGGGCGCCGATCTGGAACTCGCCGTCTCTCGACCTGAAGCGCAACCGGCTTTTCGTCGGCACGGGTGAGGCCAACTCCGGCCCCGCACACCCCAACACCGACGCCCTGCTCGCCTTCGACCTCGACAGCGGCAAGATCGTCTGGAGCCATCAGGCGACTGCGGATGACGTTTATAACGCAGGCTGCGCGCCGGGACGCGAGATCCACAAGAACTGCTCGGGACCGACCGTCTATCGCGACGTGGACTTCGGCGCCTCGACCATCTTCACGAAGGCGCCGAACGGGACAGAGCTTGTACTTGGCGGGCAGAAGTCCGGGTCGGTGTGGGCGATGAACCCGGAGAACGGCAAGGTCGTCTGGCGCACGGCGCTGGGTCATGGCGGCGCGATGGGCGGCATCCACTGGGGCATCGCGGCGGACGAGACGCATATCTACGCGCCGATCTCGAATGTCGGCCGCCCCGTGGCGACCGACCCCGCCTATGACGACAAGGTCATCAAGCCGGGTCTCTATGCGCTCAACCTCAATGACGGATCAATCGCGTGGTCGTTCTACACGGCAGCCGATTGCGCGGGCGACCGCAAGGCGCGCATGCCCGGCTGCCAGCGGCTCTATGGTCTGTCGGGGGCGCCTAGCGTGATCGGCGAGTATGTCGTCACGGGCGGGCTCGATGGCATGCTTTACGTGCTGGATCGCAAGACGGGTGCACTCAAGTGGAAGTACGACACGGCGCAGACCTATCAGGGCATCAACGGCATCGCCGGCAATGGCGGCTCGATTGATGCGGCCTCAATCATCGCAACGCACGGCATGCTGATCCTGAACTCCGGCTACGGCATGTTCGGCCAGCAGCCGGGCAACGTCATGATCGCGTTCAAGCCGAAGAAGTAGCGCTGGAGCTGCCGGGCGGGAGCCCGGCGGTCCAAGCTTGCCCTGCCCGCCTTGCCCGCCTACGACCTCTGCAACGGAGGCGCTGATGGCCAATGACAGGGACAAGCTGGTCCGCGACCAGCCGGCGGAGATGCCGACCGAACAGGGGCCGCTCGCCATCTACAAGGGTGCGCGGCCGCCTGCCCCGCAATGGTTCGAGGACGCGGTCGCCGCGCCCTACACCACCGCGTTCATCGACTGCGAAGGCGCGAAGATCCATTACCAGAGCTGGGGCGACGCCGCGAAGCCCGGCCTTCTGCTGGTGCATGGCAATGGCGCGCACGCGCACTGGTGGGACTTTGTCGCGCCTTATCTCACCGAGGACTATCATGTCGTCGCCATGACGTTCTCAGGGATGGGCGACAGCGACTGGCGCGAACACTACAGGATGGAGACGTTCGCCAAGGAACAGCTCGCGGTCTGCGAAGCGGCGGGACTGTTCGCTCATGCCGAAAAGCCGATCATCGTGGCGCACTCGTTCGGCGGTTTCGTCACCATGCTGACGGGGGCGGAGTATGGCGAGAAATTCGGCGGCATCGTCATCGTCGATACGCCGGTCAATCCGCCCGACCGCGAACGGCGCGGACCACCGCCCGTGCGCGGCGGCAAGGTCTATCCAACGCTTGAGTCGGCCCTTGCTCGCTTCAGGCTCGCGCCGCCGCAGCCGTGCGAAAATCACTACATCATGGACTACATCGCCCGCTGGAGCCTGCGGAAGACTCCCAACACAGACAGCGCCGGCGACGGCTGGGCGTGGAAGTTCGATCCGTCGATCTGGCGGCGCTTCTCGGTCGAGCGGCCTGAACGCGAACTGCTCACCGAAACGCGCTGCCGCATCGCCCTGTTCAAGGGCGACAAGTCGATCCTGTGGGAGCCTGACGTGCGCGACTATATGCGCGACCTGTTGAACCGGCAGGTGCCCTTCATCGAGATCCCGGAAGCCCGCCATCACGTCATGCTCGACCAGCCGCTGGCTTTCGTCGCAGCGCTGCGCACCCTGCTCCAGGAATGGCGGCATTCGACGCCGGACCGGGTGGTAGCGGGGCGATAGGCGTTGGTTCCCGCGCCTTTCGCTGATTTCAGCTACTTTAGGGGCCCATGCGGCCTTCTGAGCGCTTTTCATCTTGCCGCGTTGCGGATACACCGTGGCTCGGTTTGACCTTGAATACACAGTGGAGATCACCCCGCAATGGCGCACGCTGAACCTGCCAACCATGGCCCGATCGCGACGCCGCCGCCGCATACCGATGCCTATATGGACATGGGCGCCCGTCGCGGCATGTGGAAAGGATTCGGCAATGCCGCTACGTGGGGCAGCATGCTGGTCATCCTGACGGTCGGCTATGCGACGTTCACGCTCACCATGCACATCCCGTGGATTGGCGCGCTGATTGGCTTCGCTGTCTTCGGAATCGCTGCCGGCATGCTGATGAACATGGGCGGCGCCTGGATCGCAACTGTTGTCGGCCTGGGCGTCCTCGCCCTCTTTATCCAACTCATGATCTGGCTGGGCGGGCTCCTGCTGGGCTGATCGCCCACACCGTAACGGGGGACGAATGAAGATCGCGGTCCTGAAGGAACGTCGGTTCAACGAGACTCGAACAGCCGCCACTCCCGAATCGGTCAAGAAGCTGATCGGGCTCAAGCACACCATCGCCATCGAGGCGGGAGCAGGCGCGACCGCCGGCATCCGTGATGAGGATTTCGTCGCCGCCGGTGCCACAGTTGGCTCGGCCGCCGATGTGCTCAAGGGCGCAGATATCATCTTCAAGGTGCGCGCGCCGGATGCGGCGGAACTTGCAACCTACCCGAAGGGCGCCGCCCTGCTCGGCCTGCTCGATCCCTACGTCGCAAAGAAAGAAGCCGCCGAATACGCCGCGGCCGGCATCACCGCCGTAGCGATGGAATTCGTGCCCCGCATCACGCGGGCGCAGTCGATGGACGTGCTGTCGAGCCAGGCGAACCTCGCCGGCTATCGCGCGGTGATCGAAGGCTCGCAGCTTTATGGCCGCGCCTTGCCGATGATGATGACCGCCGCCGGCACAGTCGCCGCCGCCAAGGTCTTCGTGATGGGCGCAGGCGTCGCCGGCCTGCAGGCGATCGCCACCGCGCGCCGACTCGGCGGCGTTGTTTCCGCGACAGACGTACGTCCCGCCTCCAAGGAACAGGTCGCCTCGCTCGGCGCGAAGTTCATCGCGGTCGAGGATGACGAGTTCAAGGCTGCCGAAACCGCCGCCGGCTATGCCAAGCCTATGTCGGCCGAATACCAGGCCAAGCAGGCTGAACTGGTCGCCAGCCACATCGTGAAGCAGGACATCGTTGTCACCACCGCCCTCATCCCAGGTCGCGCCGCGCCCGTGCTGGTGACGGAAGCGATGGTGAAGTCCATGCGTCCCGGCTCGGTGATTATTGATCTGGCCGTTGCGCAAGGCGGCAACTGCCCGCTGTCGAAGCCGGATGAAGTTGTCGATGTGAACGGCGTCAAGGTCGCCGGCTTCACCAACCTGCCCGGCCGCATCGCTGCCGACGCCTCGGCGCTGTATGCGCGCAACCTGCTGGCGCTGCTGCCGCTGCTGACCGGCGAGAACGCAGCCTTCGCGCCCAAATGGGACGACGAGATCGTCAAAGCCGCCGTTCTGACGAAGGATGGCGCCGTGGTTCACCCGGCGCTGAAAGACGGCTGAGCATGACAAAGGCGGTCGGTTTCATCCTGACGATCACCGGATTGCTTCTGCTCGTCAGCTTCCTTCAAGTCACCCAGCAGCCGGGCCCGCCGCCGCTGCCCTACTTCGTCGTCTTCGCCATCGCCGTGATGATGCTGTCTGTCGGCGTCCGCTACATTCTCAGGGGCTTTGCCGCGAAGGCGCCGAAGCTCGAAGCCACTCCGCAACAGGACTCGTCCCCATGATGAAGCGCCTCGCGATACTTGCCGGAGCCGGCGTCAGCCTTGCGCTCACGCTCGCCG
>CALRWU020000343.1:0-4322 GCA_943371945.1 Azorhizobium sp. AG788 | reverse complement strand
CAAAGCCCGCCACATCGCGGAGCGTTCGTGCATAGGCGACGCGGGCTTGCGACATCGCCAGCACGGCTTCGTCGACCGCCAGTTCGCGCGCCACGTCCAGTTCGCGGCGGATCAGCCAGGCGAACGGGTTGAACCACAGAACATCAGCGGTCACACGCTCGACCGGACGCAGCCAGCCGTCGCCGCGCGCAATGTGAAGGCTCTCGTGACCGACAACCAGATCGAGCGAGTCGCGGCTGAGCCTGTCTTCCATACCTTCCGGCACACAGATGGTGGGCCGCAGGATGCCGTACGAGAATGGCGAGTGCTGCTCAGCGACAATCCGCAGGCGTGGCGCCGGGCGCAATTTGAGGCGCGTTGCCCACGCTTGCACGAACCCTTTCGCGACGCCCGGCTCCGCTTCGCGCGACACGTTCACAATGCCGAGCAGCGAGCGCAAGGCCAGCTGCGCCAGCACGAACCGCACGATCCATCCCGCGATCAACGCGACAATCAGCAATTCGGGCAGGCTCGCCTGCGCCAGCCATGCCAGCACGCTGCCGCCATCTGAAACGACGACTGCGCCGACAGGTCCAGCATCCATCGTGGGCGTAGCGGCCAGCGTCTCTGTCGTCGTTGTCGTGACGGCCGTCGTGACGCTTTCCGCTGGCGCAAGACCGAGGCCGAACATGATTACAAAGGGCGCAGCCATCCACGGCGCCAGCAACAGCATGGTTGCTCCGCGCCAGATCCACTGGCGCAAGCCGCCCGGAGCGTTGGTCGCACGCTGCAACAGCCGCGCGGAGATCCAGAGAACACCGCCCCAGACGAGCGATGAAGCGGTAAGCCAGATCAGAAGTGTCATTGTTTTTCATCCGTATCATTGGCGTTGAGGATGGCGTCGAGCTCTGCCAGCTCGTCGCTTGAGAGGTGCGGGCTGTCGGAGAACATGGAGGCCGGCAGCGCGCCCTTGATGTCGAGCACGTCGCGCGTCAGCTCCCGCGCCATGGCACCCAGTACAGCCACGCGAGACAGCGCCGGCGAATAGACCGCAACTCCATGCACGTCGGCCTTGGAGACGAGCCCCTTCTCCTCCATGCGGGTCAGGATTGTTCGGGTGGTGGAAAAGCTCCATCCCGTCTCGGCGCTAAGTGCGTCATGCACCTCGCGTGAACTCATCCGCTTTCCGGACCAGAGCTGTTTCAGGACCGATAGCTCGGTCCGTGTTGCGGTTGGCGACATGGATCACCGTTCCTGCTGAAGTTGCGCTACATTTGTAGCGCGGCGGCTACGACTGTCAACGGAGCCCGCGTTTGAGGCGCTTTGGGACGCGCCCAAGCCTTGATCGAGCCCGTCCAACCTCAGAAACGATGTGAAGTTGGGCAATCGCCAGGATTTTCGCTCTAAATCTGGGCGTTTCGCGTGACCTCGCGCGAACGCGCTCCCATGCACGCCCAGAATCGCGCCGCGCCGCCTAATAGGCGAGCAACTCCGCGTCAGTCGGTGAACCTGTGAGGACCCCATGACCCTGCTGAAATACGGCCGCCGCGCGGCCGTGGGCGTTGCGTGCGCCCTGTTCGCCGCTCCGGCCGCCTTCGCCGAAACCAACTCGGGCGACACGGCCTGGATGCTGACCGCGACGGCCCTTGTCTTGATGATGACCCTGCCGGCGCTCGCGCTGTTCTATGGTGGACTGGTGCAAGCGAAGAACGTGCTCTCCGTGCTTAGCCAGTGCGTCGTCATCGCGTGCCTGATGTCGCTGCTCTGGTTCTTCGTGGGGTACTCCATCGCCTTTGGTGACGGCGGCGCAGCGAACGGGATGTGGGGCGGCCTCGGCAAGGCGTTTCTTTCCGGCGTCACGGCCAGCAGCGAGGTCGGCACGATACCGGAGTCCGTCTTCTTCATGTTCCAGATGACGTTCGCGATCATCACGCCGGCGCTGATCGTTGGCGCCTATCCCGAGCGCGCAGGCTTCGGGTTCGTGCTGATCTTCTCAAGCCTGTGGATGCTGCTGGTCTATGCGCCGGTGTGCCACTGGGTGTGGTCGCCCGGCGGCTGGCTATATGAGCAGGGCGTGCGGGATTTCGCCGGCGGGCTCGTTGTTCATGCGACGGCCGGATCGTCTGCCTTGCTGGTCGCGGTGATGGTCGGCAAGCGCAAGCATTTCCCGCACGAGATGCGCCCCCCGCACAGCCCCGTTCTCGTGATGATTGGCGCCGCGATGTTGTGGGTCGGATGGTACGGTTTCAACGCAGGCTCGGCGTTAAGCGCGGGCCAGTCGGCCGGCAACGCGATGCTGGTCACCCACCTGTCGGCGTCAGCGGGGGCGCTGACATGGATGGCGATCGAATGGATCCGGTTCGGCCGCCCCGGATTGATCGGCACAGTGACAGGCCTCATTGCCGGCCTCGCCACGATAACGCCTGCGGCTGGATCGGTCGGACCGCTCGGGGCCGTGATCATCGGCATCAGCGCCTCGCTGATCTGCTTTTACGCGGTCAACATGATCAGGAGCGTATTGAAGATCGACGACAGCCTCGATGTCTTTGCCGTTCATGGTGTTGGCGGCATTCTGGGCACGCTTGTCTTGCCGCTGCTTGCCACTGTCGGGCCGCTGGCGCCGGGGCTTGGAGACGCCTCCGCCGCACAGCAGGCGTGGGTACAGATCCAGGGCGTTGTCACGGTTGTGCTCTGGTCGGTGGGCGTCACTTACGGAATCACGAAACTCGCGGGATTGCTGGTGAACCTACGCGCGCGGCCGGAGGCAGAGATTGAAGGACTCGACATGCATGTGCATGGCGAGCGGGCATGGCACGGCCTGAACTAAAATCGTCCGCGCTACAGTCCCACACCCCGCGCGCGCGGCGACATTGGCCGCTTCGCGGCCGTCGGCGCCGCCGCCAGCACACGCGCATGGCCGACCCAGTCGTCGCGGCGGATGCGGCCGCGGAAATGCATCAGCTTGCTCTCGACCCAGTCGATCTCCTGCGGTGACCATTCGGCGACCTGCCAGAAATAGTAGACGCCGAGATCATGCAGCAGCGCGCGCAACATGGGGCCCACACCATCGATCGCTTCGAGATCGTCAGGCTGCCCGAACGCTGGTTCGACCAGAAGGTTTGCCTGGTCGTCAGCGCGCCGGAAGGTGTTGATCGGATCAACGTCGCGATCGGGCTTTGCCGGAGCCGGTTGTTGCTCAGGCACGCGCACGACCTGCAACGGGGGCGCGACGCGGCTCTCGACCGCCTCGCCACGCGGACCTTCGGCGCGAGACCTCAGCATGTGGTGCAGCGCCGCGAGACCATATTCCAGCGCGGTCAAACGGCTCTCGACTGCGACCAGATCGTTGCGGTTGTCGATGGCGCGAACGGCTCCGATGACAGGCGACAGATCCGGTCCCGGCATTGAGCCGATGGCTTCTTCGATGCTCGCAAGACGGCGGTCGATCGGCTTCAGCGCCTTGGCCTCGCGTACGTCGGCCTGCACGCCAAGCAGCGCCGCATCGAGCGCCGTGAGACGGTTGTACAGAGGATTCAGATCCTGCGGCGGCTTGTCGAGCGCGACGACGAAGTTTTCGAGATCGGAGAGAGCGCTGCGCAGCGGCTGAAGGTTGGGCTGCGGAATGTTCGCGACCGCCGCCTGCACTTCGCCGATTCGGGTCTGCACGGGCGTGAGGTCCGGCATGCGAATGTTGGCGATGGCTGCCTGGATTTCCGACAGGCGCGCCTGCACCGGACCGATATCGGGCATGCGCAGAGCCGTGATCGCGTTGGACAAGGTTGCGAAGCGCGCCGCCAGCACGTCCATGTCATTGCGGCGGCCGGCCTCAAGTTTCGCGCCCAGATCGCTGACCTTGGGCTCCAGCGCGCTGACCGAAAGGCCCAGCGTTGCAAGACCAGCATGCACAGGACCCAGATCGACTTCGGGAATCTTCAGGTCGCGCAGCATGGTCTCCAGCCGCGCCAGACGATCAACCAACGCCGGCTGCACCTGCGAGACCTGCTCGCCGACATGCGTCACGCGCGTGATGACGGGCTCAAGCGAGAACGCAGCAAGACGGGCCTCCATCGCATCAATGCGGCGCTGCACTGGCGACAGATCCAGGTCAGGCATGCGGATGGCCGAGATCGCCTGCTCAACGGGCTTCAGGTCGACGGGCTTCTGTCCGGCGATCGCCGCCGTGACTTTCGCGATGTCGTCGCGCGTCGCCATGGTCTCGATGCGGTTGGCCTGCGCCAGCAGGCGCTCGCGGCTCTCGGCCACGGACTCATGCTTGCGACTGAGCCACCACCACATGAGCGCGGCGCCAAGCGCCGCTGCGAGCAGCATCAGGATGAAAATCT
>CALRWU020000342.1:0-4326 GCA_943371945.1 Azorhizobium sp. AG788 | reverse complement strand
ATAGTAATTGTCCTCGGTGACCAGCTGGCACGTGGCCTCGCCCAGCCGGTTACTCAGAGCGCGCGCGAGCGTCGTCTTGCCTGAGCCCGACCCGCCTGTGACAGCGATCATGAAGGCACGCGCCATACCGGCTCCTTACGTCTGGCCAGTTGCGGACATCGCGGCTCAGTCCTCGGTCTTCGGTTCGAGATCGCGCCGCACGCGTTCGGACGAGAGCAGCGCATCGATGCGGCGAGCCTCGTCATAGCTGTCGTCCGAAATGAAGCGCATGATCGGCGTGTAGCGCATATCGATCTCGCGGCTGAGGCGGCCCCGAAGGAAGCCCGCGACACGATTCAGCGCCTCGATCGTCTTGTCCATGTCGACACCGCCAAGGGGCGCTGCGAACGCGGTGGCGTTCTTGAGATCCGGCGACACGCGGACCTCGGTGATGGTGATCGATTTTCCGTACAGGGCCGGATCGTCGAACTCCTCGCGGGAGAGGATATCGGTCAGGGCGTGGCGGATGATTTCGCCCGCGCGGAGCTGTCTCTGGGTGGGCGGTTTCATCCCCGCTTCAAAGGCTGTGGGGCCTGTCCTGTCAAGCTTGGAACACCGAATAGCATGGTCGTGTCGTTTTTCCGGCCTCGCGGCCTGCCAGCTTGCCTATGTTGAGGCTACAAACCGAGACGCCACATGGGCCAACTCATGCTGAACCGCCTGCCCGACCACGAAAAGCTCTACGAACACATCCTGCGCCGCGATCCGGAGCTGGACGGGGTGGTCTATGTCGGTGTGAAGACGACCGGGATCTTCTGCCGGCCGGTCTGCCCGGCGCGTACGCCGCTTTCGAAGAACATCACCTTCTATGGGTCCCCGGACGAGGCGCTGGCGGCAGGGTTCAGACCCTGCAAGCGCTGCCGTCCTCTGGATGATCCCAATGCGCCCGGTGTCCTGATCGACAAGCTGCTGCGGCTGGTGGAGCAGGATCCCTCGCGCCGGTGGAGCGAGGACGACCTCAAGGAGATGGGCGTCGAGCCCGCCACTGCGCGGCGACATTTCCAGCGCCGGTTCGACATGAGTTTTTCGCAGTATGCGCGGGCCCGCCGACTGGGTCATGCTTTCAACGCCATCAAGGAAGGACAGGCCGTGATCGAGGCGCAGCTGGACGCTGGATTTGAATCCGGCAGCGGGTTCCGCGAAGCCTTCTCGAAAACCTTCGGCGAGGCGCCGAACAAGGCCCGGGCGGCGCAGGCCTTCGCGATGGACTGGATCGACACGCCGCTGGGTCCGATGTTCGCGGTGGCGGACGACACGCACCTGCACATGCTGGAGTTCGTTGAGCGCAAGAAGCTTGAAGAGCACGTCAATCGCTATCGCAAGCAGTTCAACGCGACAGTTCTGCCGGGCGAGACAAAAGCGATGAAGCTGATCCGCAAGGAAATGGCGGACTATTTCGCCGGCAAGTCGCTGGGATTCACATCGAAGATCGCCGGCGCGGGCACGGACTTCCAGAACCAGGTGTGGGATGAGCTGCGCAAGGTGCCGCCGGGCGTGACGCGATCCTATCAGGAGATGGCCGAGCGCATCGGACGCCCGACGGCTGTGCGCGCGGTGGCGAACGCCAACCGGCTCAATCGCTGCGCCATCATCCTGCCCTGTCATCGCGTGATCGGCGCGGATGGCACGCTGACCGGTTATGCAGGCGGGCTGTGGCGCAAGCAGTGGCTGCTCGACCATGAGCGGCGCCATACGGGCCAGACGCTACTATAGAATCAGCTCGCGTCCGGGCTCGGGGTTTCCGTCACCTTGTCGACAGCGAATGCGGCGGTGAAACCGTGCAAGACAGTCGAGAGCACAATGGCGAGCGCCGTTGTGGCCCAGAGTTCGGCCTCGTTTTGTAGGTCCAGGTGGCTTCCGGCATAGCCGAGATAGTAGATCGACCCGATGCCGCGGACGCCATAGATCGCGACCACGAGGCGCTGACGCCCCTTCAGCTTCGATCCTGACAGCGAGACCCATCCGATAAGTGGGCGGATCAGGTTGATCAGTGCGACGGCAATCACGATGCCGGCCATGCTCAAGCCCGGCAGCAGGGCGGGAAGAGATGCGCCAAGCACCACAAGCAGAACTGCCGTCAGCGCATGCTCGATGTTCTCGGAGAAGTTGTGCAGCCGGGCGTGGTAGTCGTGCTCCGATTCTGTTCGCCGCAATGTGACGCCGGCGATGAAGACGGCAATGAAACCGTAACCCTCCAGCAACTCTGTGAGTCCGTAGGCAATCAGGACGCCGGCCATCGCAAACACGCCAGCTTCCGTCTTCGCCAGCGCATTCTCGCGCGGGAACTCGAACAACAGAGACCCGAGCAAGCGACCGATAGCCAGGCCGCTGATTACGCCGACCAGAATGCGGTAGGCGACGTCACGCCAGAGCCAGTCGATCAGCGTGGCGGCGTCGAGCCCCCCGGCCGATGCGATGGCGATCGCCAGATAGACAAATGGGAACGCCAGACCATCATTGAGCCCCGCTTCGGCCGTGAGCGTCCGGCGAACAAGATGCTCGCCGCCCTCATTCGGTTTGCCGACCTGGAGGTCGCCAGCCAACACAGGGTCCGTGGGCGACAGTACTGCGCCGAGAAGCAGGCCGCCGCCGAACGTCATAGCGCCGAGCT
Organism: Azorhizobium sp. AG788; assembly: GCA_943371945.1. Lineage (GTDB taxonomy): Bacteria > Pseudomonadota > Alphaproteobacteria > Caulobacterales > Hyphomonadaceae > UBA7672. The sequence continues at coordinate 1,676 of CALRWU020000342.1, read as the reverse complement.
GCCCCCCCAGGACGGCGACAGCCAGAATCGTCAGCGGCATCGCTATCGCCAGAAGTCGTACGGTCGGCCACCAGCGATCAAAATCCTTCAGCCTGTCGATCCGGAGACCAACACCAAACAGGCCAGCAATCACACAGAGTTCGCTGAGCCTTTCCCAAGGCGCCGGGACAGTGATCGGATTGATCGACGCTGCGGCGCCCGGGACCCAGCCGAACATCAGCAGGCCAAGGCCGATCAGCAGGCCTGCGGCTGCAGGCTCACGTGCGGAAAACAGGCGGGGAAACCAGTAGGCCAGCAGCACCGCGAGTCCGAGCGCGGTGAGGAGCAGGTGATAGCCAGACAGTTCAAACACGCCACGCGCTCCGCCAACGCGACAATACGCGTGTGCGAGCCGAGGGTTCAAAAGTGGCGCGTCCTTTTCGTGAGGGTCAGCCCCGCCGCGGCTTTTAACGCGTGTCGCCAGTGCCGCTACCGGCGATCTCAGCAATTTCATGGAAATTGACGCAGTTTCCGAGAGAGCTGCTTAGCGCGGCGCGACCAGAATAATCAGCATGAACCCGGTCAGCGCCATTTCCCTTTCAGGCCTGAGTGCAGCCACGCGGCGCGTGCAGGCGTCCGCGAGCAACATCGCCAACATGCGATCGAATGGCGCCCTCGCGATTGCGGATGGCCCCGCCCCTTACACGCCGCTTGAGGTGAGGCAGGCGCCCATGGCGAGCGGCGGTGTTGCGGCAAGCCTGGCGCCCTCCTCCCGCGCCGCGGTGCTGAGCTACGATCCGCAGGCGCATTTTGCGAACGCCGATGGATACGTCGCGAGCCCGAACGTCGATCTGGTGGATGACATGTTGCAGCTGGCGACAGCGCGCTACAGTTTCGCAGCGAATCTGGCTGTGATCCACACGGCGAACGACATGACCAACGCCGTGCTGGATATGCAGGCTTAATCCGGTCGGACGGGGCGCCGCGTACGACGTGTCAGGGCGAAGACGCCGATTGCGCCGATGCCAAGTCCTGCGACGAAAGTCGCGACCATCGGCGAAAGCAGGACCTTCAGGAATCCGACAAGCGCCAGCAATAGCCCGAAGGCAATGCAGCCGCGTATGAGATCGTCCTGATTGCGCCGAGTCATGTTGCGTCGTCCGTCGGAGCTTCAGCAGATTTCGTGACGTCGTCCATCTTCACCCCCCGCTTCTTCAACGATTCGCGCAGCAGGAATTCAATCTCGGCGTTGACGGAGCGCAGCTCTTGCGCAGCAAGACGCTCGATCGCGGCGTGGAGCGCCGGATCGAGCCTGAGTGGGAATGCTTTCTTGCCGGGCGATGGCATGAGCTCGCCTGTCCTGGGTTGGGTAGCCTAGTAGAGCGAGCCCGCATTGACGACCGGTTGCGCCTCGCGGTCGGCGCACAGCACGACCAGGAGGTTAGACACCATCGCCGCCTTGCGCTCGTCGTCCAGCGAGACGATGTCGCGCTCCGACAATTGCTGCAGGGCGCTTTCCACCATCGAGACGGCGCCGTGCACGATCATGGCGCGCGCTTCGAGCACCGCTTCGGCCTGCTGGCGGCGCAACATCGACGAAGCGATCTCCGGCGCATAGGCGAGGTGCGACAGGCGCGCCTCGTCCACCGTAAGACCGGCGATTGCGACGCGCTCCTGCAGGCGCGCCTGCAGCATCT
>CALRWU020000341.1:0-4335 GCA_943371945.1 Azorhizobium sp. AG788 | reverse complement strand
TTGAAGCGGCCCATCTCCGGCTTCTTCCCTTTGAACTCGTTGGCGAGGAGCTGGTCCTTGTGGGCGTCGTCGCGGGCGTAGATCGACTTGCCGCCATGGGTGAGGCGATAGAGCGGCGGCTGGGCGAGGAAGAGGCGGCCGGATTCGATGAGGCCGGGGGTTTGCCGGAAGAAGAAGGTGATCAGCAGGGACGCGATGTGAGCGCCGTCGACGTCGGCGTCGGTCATGATGATGATGCGTTCGTAGCGAAGATCCTCGACGCGGAAGCGTTGGCCGAGGCCGGTGCCCAGCGCAGTAGCAAGGTCCGACAGTTCCTTGTTGTTCGACAGCTTGTCGTCGCCGGCGCTGGCGACGTTGAGGATCTTGCCGCGCAGGGGGAGAACGGCTTGCGTGGCGCGATCACGCGCCTGCTTGGCGGAGCCACCGGCCGAGTCACCTTCGACGATGAAGAGTTCGGTGCCCTGGGCTGAGCCGTCGGAGCAGTCGGCGAGCTTGCCGGGCAGGCGGAGTTTGCGGGTCGCAGACTGGCGCGCGACTTCCTTGTCTTTCCGTTTCCGCATCCGTTCTTCGGCCTGGCCGATCGCCCATTCGAGCAGGCGGTTGGCGTTGGCGGTGGAGGCGGTGAGCCAATGGTCGAAGCGGTCGCGCATCGCAGTTTCGGTGACACGGAAGGCATCCTGGGTGGACAGCTTTTCCTTGGTCTGTCCGACGAATTCCGGGTTGCGGATGAAGACCGAGAGCAGAGCGCCGGCGGTGCCGAGCACATCGTCGGCCGTGACGAGGCTGGTCTTCTTGTTGCCGACCATTTCACCATAAGCGCGGAGGCCCTTGGTGAGCGCGGAACGCATGCCGGCTTCGTGGGTGCCGCCTTCGGGTGTGGGGATGGTGTTGCAATAGGTGCGTGAGAAGCCGTCATTCTCGCCGAAGCCATTGATGCTCCAGATCACCGCCCATTCGACAGCGCCGCCGCCATTGACTTCGACACGGCCGGTGAAGGGTTCGGGCAGGACGGTCTTGGTTTCGGTCGTCAGCTCCTTGAGCATGTCGGCGAGACCATTGGGATAGGACAGCACCGCTTCGGCCGGGGTCGTATCGCCTTCCTTGATCAGCGAAGGATCGCAGCTCCAGCGGATCTCGGCGGCACGGGAGAGGTAGGCTTTCGAGCGCGCCATGCCGAACAGGCGCGAGGGGCGGAAGTGCAGCTTGTCGCCGAAGATTTCGGGGTCCGGGTGAAAGCTGACCTGCGTGCCGCGGCGGTTGGGAGCGGCGCCGACGGCGGCCAGCTTCGTGGTTGGTTTGCCGCGCGAATAGGTCTGGCGATAGAGCTTGCGATCGCGCGCAACCTCGACCTCCATCTTGTCGGAGAGGGCGTTGACGACGGAGGCGCCGACGCCGTGCAGGCCGCCGGCTGTCTGGTAGGCCTTGTTCGAAAACTTGCCGCCCGAGTGCAGCATCGTGAAGATGACTTCGAGCGCGGACTTGTTCTTGAACTTGGGGTGCGCATCGATCGGCATGCCGCGGCCATCGTCGCGCACGGTGACGAAGCCATCCTTGTCGAGCGTCACGTCGATCCGGGAGGCGTGGCCGGCGACGGCTTCGTCGATGGCGTTGTCCAGCACTTCGGCGAAGAGGTGGTGATAGGCGCGCTCGTCCGTGCCGCCGATATACATGCCGGGGCGTTTGCGGACGGGCTCTAGGCCCTCGAGGACTTCGATGTCCTTGGCGGTGTAGTCGGACCCATCCGACTTGCCGCTGTCGAACAGCTTCGCGTTGTTGTTCTTCGCCATGGGTTTCCTGAGGTCCGAATCAGCGCCGTAGCTGAGCGCGTGAGCTAGCCTGACGGCCCTGATATGGACAATTCCCGCGATTAAGAAAGCCTTGTAATCCGGGCGATATGCGCGGTGAAAGCGCGTTCCGGGGGCGGTGATCCACAGCCGATGGGGGCCATTTGGGTCGTGTCTGGGGATTGTTGCGAGATCAATGCGCACATGGTCGCCTTCGGACCAGCCATGCCGTCCGGGATGCTGCAGCTCCCTCCCTACGCCAGAGGTTTCGGGAGGCGGGTGGGTCTCCGTAACGATGGAGGGCCCGGGGACGCGGGATGCCCCGCGTGGTTTGGCGATGCTGATCGCTGAGCACTACCGGTAGGCAAGGAAAACGCGGATCTCGCGTCCCCGACAGATGTTATCCGGCCACGGGGGTGCAGCGGGGTGTTTCAACCGCCTGGACCCTAATCTCGCCGCCGGCGTGCAGGTCGCGGATGTTCAGCCGCAATCCCTCGATCACTCTCGTGTTTTCCAGGGCTCCGTAAGTCTGCTACCTGGCTCCTCTTCGGCTCACACGGGCTTTCACGCTCATCTGTGTCCCACCCCGCGCCGTTGAACAGTCGCGCGACTTCCCTCCTGCGAGATGGATGAAGTGAGTATCCCACGGAATCGAAAGTGTGGGATCGCGAGAACGATTTTCGGGGTGGTTTTCGACGCAAGCCGTTGGAATTGCGGGAGTCCGTCAAAAATGCGCGTGTGCAGATTCGGCGGATAAGTCTAACCCACGGTTGTCATCTCCGCGCAAGGCCGCACGCGACTGGCGGCGTCGGATAGCTGCGATGCGGCGACCTGCAGACCGCAAGGCTGGCGATGCGACGCTAGCCGACGTCGGCGTTGTCGCCTTCGCCACCCGGGGCGTCGTCGGCGCCGAGGGAGAAGATGCGGGGCTTGCCGCCGGTCGATGAGGGCTCATACCGGTAGGGATGTTCCCAGGGATCGAGCGGGACCTTGTCGCCATCGACATAGGGGCCGCGCCATTTGCTGGAGCCGGCGGGCGACTTCACAAGCGCATCGAGACCGTCGGATGCAGAGGGGTAGCTGCCCATGTCGACAAGATACAGGCTGAGCGAGGTTTGCAGGTTCTTGATCTGCACTTCGGCGGTTTGCGATTTGGCCTTGCCGAGATAGCCGAGCACCTGCGGCGCCACGAGGCCGACGATGAGCGCGAGAATGACGAGCGCGACAAGCAGCTCCATCAAGGAAAAACCCTGATCCCGCTTTTTCTTAACACGCATCATGCCAGGCTCCGAATTCCACGCATCAAGCATGCAAGTTGCATGCGCAGGTGAATGGCGGAAGTGTCGGGCAGTTGGAAGCACGGGTAAAGACATGCCGCTCAGCGCGGACACATTTACCGTCAATCTCTATATGGCGCTGGCGTCTCCCCTGATCGGGTCGGGCATCGCGGCGGGCGCTGCGCGTTTCGCCAACGGGGCGGCGTGGGACTTTACGCCGTCGACTTGCCCTGCATGCGGGCGGAGGCTGGGGCTGCTCGAACTTGTCCCGCTGGTGAGCTGGGTGGCGCAGCGTGGGAAGTGCAGGGGGTGCTCGGCGCCGATCTCGCCAGCTTATCCGCTGATTGAACTGGCGGCCTTCGGTGTTGCCGTATGGGCCTGGCTTGCGGTCCCCGCCGCGGTCTTTGCTGCGACCTGTGTCATGGGCTGGCTGTTGCTGGCGCTGTCGGCGATCGACATGCGGACACGGCGCTTGCCGGACGTGTTGAACCTGTTGCTGGCGGTCAGCGGCATCGCCGTGACGGCAATGATCGATACGAGCCTTGTCGTCACGCACCTGGCGGCGGCGGCGGTCGGGTATGGCGCGCTGGTCGCGGTTGAGCTGGCGTATCGGCATCTGCGTGGACGCGATGGCTTGGGGCGTGGCGATTCGAAACTGCTCGGGGCGATCGGCGCCTGGGTTGGACTTCAGGGTCTGGCGGCCTGTCTTTTTGTCGCGGCCGCTTCTGCGATCGTCTTTATCCTTGTCGCGAGCCGGGTCCGGGGGACGGAAATCCGGGGCGACATGGCAATAGCTTTCGGTCCGTTCCTCGCCCTCGGCGGGTGGATCGTATGGATGTACGCGCCCGTACTCTTCTGAAAAATAGAAGCATTCTAGCGTTGGGCGAACCGCGCGCGCCGGCGGGCGCGTCGTCATTGAAGCAACGCGGTCCCATATTTGCATTGAACTTGCGACTGCAAGAATAACCCCAGTCAAAACAGTTCATTATTTGAGACTTTACTCGTCTCCGCAAGGTTTTCGCAAGGTTTCGGGGTTAACAAAGGGTTAGGGGCAACGGTTTTGGCCGGGGCAAGATCGAGCGACATCGCGTTTCGATTCAGCTGTCGGCTGCCCCGTTGGTTTCGGTGCGTGGGGCATTGGTATGCATAGACGGGACTTCATCGCTTACGGGAGCGCTGCCGCGATAGCGGCTGGCGTTATCAAGGCGCAGGCGGACCAGATCGCCGAGGCGCAGGCGGCTCCGGTCACCTTCGAGCTCCACATGGAAGAAATC
>CALRWU020000340.1:0-4335 GCA_943371945.1 Azorhizobium sp. AG788 | reverse complement strand
CGTTGATCGTCGCGATGTTGCCGCCATGACCGTTGAACCAGTAGATCTTCTCGAACCCGTGCCGTGTCAGACTCGCTGTCCAGTCCACCATCGCCGCGATCATGGTCGAAGGCCGCAGCGTGATCGTCCCGGCGAACGCCATGTGATGCTGCGCCTGCCCGACATTGAACGTCGGCCCGACAAGAAACCCGGCCTGATCTCCCGCCCGCTTCGCAATCACCTCCGGACAGATCGCGTCCGTCCCCAGCAAGCCATTCGGCCCATGCTGCTCGGTCGACCCGATCGGAATGACAATGCCTTTCGACCCCGCCAGATAGGCGTCAATCTCCTGCCACGTGGACTGATGCAGCTGCATGCGGAACTCCTGTTTCGCGGTGATCATACACGCCCGGCCCACCGAGACAGACCCCCTCCCGTCCGTCCCCTGTCAGGGCGAGAAACCACGCGGCATCAGCGCTCTTAAATGCAAGCCAAGCTGGCGCTGCCGGGTTCCTCCCCCTGAAAGGGGGAGGTCAGGAGGGGGTCACTCCCTCAACCTCCACAACTGCCAAGCCGTCGCATCCCGCTCCACCGTCCTGAGCCGCACACACGCCGCCACCAAGCCTTCACCTACACCCGCGCCACTCCGCCACGCTTCCGGCTGAGGAACTCCATGGCAATCTCCGTCACAAGCATGGCGGGACTTGTTGGGATGAACGCCACACCTGAGACAACGAGCACGCGCGACTTTTCCGACTGGGCCCTTCTTCGCGGCGCGCTAGCCGCGGCGTTTTGCGCCTACTTGCTGATTATGGTCCTGTATCCATCACTTTTTGGCGCTCGTGAGTTCCTGGATCTCGACGCGCTCCTCGACCGCCTCAGCAGCGCATTTCAACTCGTCACCCTGTTCATGGGGTTGATCTTCGCATCGGCTGCTTCGGTCATTGGCTTGATGTTTCTGGCTGCGAGCAAGAGAGATCACACCACCTATCGCGCTGCAGCCTCGGCCGGCGCCAAGGCTGCGGGTTTGATAATGGGCATCGTCTGTTTGATCGTTCTATCGCCCGGACTGCTCTCCACGCTAGCAAGCCGACCCGAAGAGATACTGTCGCCAGCCTATTTGAGCGGCGCCGCCGTGTTCCTCTCGGGCGCGCTGATCGTCGCCACAACGGGCGCTGCCTCAGGTCTGATTTTTCGCGTCGTCGCAGGCGCCCCGACCGTCGAACAAAATCCCGAAGCCTGACGCGCTCACACCTTCTTCTTCGCCGCCGCCCTGACGCTCTTCGCCGCCTGCCGTGTCGCGATCTGCCAGGTATTGCCCCACGCATCGACCACCACCGCGCGACGGTCGCCATACGGCGTATCGAGCGGCTTCTCGATCGACTTCGCGCCGGCTGAAACGGCCTTGCGATACGTCTTGTCGGTGTCCTCGACATACACATAGAGACAGGCCGGATGCGCCTCGCGCACATCGTCGGAACTCACCATCACGATGCTGTCGCCGATGCGCATTTCCGCTGGCCGGCCCGCCGCCTGCCGCCCGGTCGCGCCGAACACTGTGCGCAGGAAGTCGGTCATTCCACGTACGTCGTCGACAAAAATCCGTGGCGTAATCGTCCGCCACCCATCGGGCTTAAATCCCAACACCTCGTCCCTTCCCACCGGCTTTTTTGCAATCCTGTCACAGCGCGACCATCGGCGCAAAGCAGGCGCGGCTCACGCCCCGGAACCTTCCGTCGTGACCAACGGAATCTCCCTTAACGCTAAGCCCCCTAACCATTAACCTGATTGCCCTGCAAAACGCGCCGATACCTCCATCCTTGTTAAGTGACGATTCACCGCATCGGCACATAATGCCTACCGAAGGAGCATGTCATGAGCGATGGCTCGACAGGCGCAATCGGCCCGGTTTCGGTCCGCTACGCCGCGCAGATCAGGGAACTGCTTTACGCTCAGGCCGTACAACGCATGGTTGCGGACGAGGAAGCTGCGCGCGCTCGCTCCGACGCAGAACGTACCGCCCGCATCGAAGCCGCCACGAAGACACAAGAAGCCAAACCGCTCGACGTGAAGGTCCAGACGCCTGAGCCCGCCATCTACAAGCCGACGCCCGCCGCTCCCGCCGAAACGCCCGCCGACAAGCCAGCCGTCATTACGGGCCAGCTCGTCGACATCCAGGCTTAGGCAATCACCAGCATCAAGCTCGCGCTTTTCCTTCGACGCTCGCGCGCGTTGCTCACCGCTGGCGCCCCACCCGCTAAGCCACTAACCTTCCGCCATGCCTCCGCCCACCAATCCTTCCCCGGCCTACACGCGCTTCCGCGAGTCGATGATCATCGACTACTCCGCCTGGAAGGAAGGCACGCCCTACGACATCGCAGCCCTCGCCGGGATCACACCCGAAGAACGCGACCTTCTCACCGACGAGCTCTGCGCAAAAGCCTCCCTCGACTGGCGCGACGTCGAAGCCCTCCGCGCCCTCGCAACACCGAAAGCCATCCAGCGCATCGGCCTCGCCGCCGAGAAGCAGACCGATGGCGCCGGCATCGAAGCCTTCATGGACGACATCGCGCGCGAGGGCTGGACGCCCGAGATAGAGACCCGCTTCATCGAAAAGCTGGAACGCGCCATGTCCTTCACCGGCGCGCTGGACCGTCTCTACGAAATCGCGGAAGCCCACCCGACACCCGCCGTGATCACCCAGCTGATGCGCAACGCCCGCATCGCCGGCGATCCCACTGTGCGCTATTCAACCGGCGGGTTCCTTCTGGAACTCACCGGCCATGTCGATACGCGCTACACCTTCGACCCCGACATCCGCCCCCACCTGCTCGATCTCAACAGCGACGACTACAAGACCTACAAGGCCGCCATTGCCTGGCTGGAACAGAAGGTCGGGAACCCGAAACGCTGATCGCGCGCCACCCGCAAAATCCTTCCCTGTAAATCCAACCGACCGTTCATCGGACGTTGGGGTCTCTGTGCGCACGCTCCCCGCATGTTCAGATCTGCCCTCATCGCAGCCGTGTCGGGCGTCATGCTCGCGGCGCTCCCCGCCTACGCGCAGACCGGCTACGCTCAGGACGGCGAACTCGATGGCGCGCCGCCGCCATTGCAGACCCCCAAGTCGGCCGCGCCTACTCCCAAGCCTGCCACGCCTGTACCGAAGCCTGCGCCGCGCGCAGTCATCAAGCCGGCGCCCGCAGACAGCAATCTGAAGGCCGAACAGGCGCGCCTCGACCGCCTCGCCGCAGAGCTCGCCGCACAGAAGGCGCGGCTCGACGCCCGCGAGACCGAACTTGCTGAACTCGATAGTCCCCGCGCGACCTCGCCGCTTCAGCCCTACGCGCCCGCACGCGTCCGCATCACCTATGACGACGCACGCAACGCCTGCACGCGCGCCGGCATGTCCGAAGCGATGGACAACGATTTCTATTCCGCCCGCTATGATGGCGCCCCGCGGTTCGACGAACGCCGACGCGATCTGCGTGGCCGCATGCGCATGGACGACCGCCGCGGCTACCTGACCGTCGATACCGTCTGCCAGCTCGACGCCAACGGCGCCGTACTCAGGTTTGAAGTGCTGCGCTGATGCGGTGGTCCTCCCCAGGCAAAGCCGGGGGAGGTGGCCGCGATGCAGACGGAGGGGGCTGCCGCAACGCGGAGCCCCCTCAAATTTCCTCAGCCCATCCGCTTCAGCGCGCAGATCTTGTTGCCATCCGGATCGCGCAGATAGGCGAGGTACATTTCTCCCATCGCGCCCTTGCGAATGCCCGGCGGATTCTCGATCGACGTGCCGCCATTGGCGACGCCCGCGGCGTGCCACGCATCGCCCTGCTCGGGCGATTCCACGGCAAAGCCGATCGTGCCGCCGTTCGCAAAGCAGGCCTTCTCGCCATTGATCGGAATGCTCACGCCAAACGTGCCCGTCTGGGTGCGCCAGAAAACGCGCTTGCCGTCAACGAAGCCCGGCTTCACGCCGAGCGTGCCCAGCACAGCATCATAGAAGGTTTTGGATTTCTCGAGATCGTTCGTCCCGATCATCACGTGTGAAAACATGGCGTCCTCCCTGTCGCGCCGTCCGCGCGCAGGCAGCACATGCGCGAAGCCGGGCGGGCTTGGCAAGACTTGCACGACTCGAAGAGGCCCCCGCCTTTCGACAAGGACCGCTCAGGTACGAGGTAATCTCCGGATCAGTTCGGATTGGTGTTCTTGTCGCCATCCACCGCGTCGGCGATGGAATCAGCTGCATCCTTGCGCTCGGTGCCCAGCGCGTGGTCCACGGCCTCGCCAGCCTTCTCGAACGCGCCATCACCGGGCTTTTCCTCGCCCGTCGTCACCTTTTCCAGCGCGCTG
>CALRWU020000339.1:0-4350 GCA_943371945.1 Azorhizobium sp. AG788 | reverse complement strand
AAGCCGATGACATCGTGATCGGCTTTCCCTGGTATGACACGTGGGAGGAGATGCTGAATTTCCTTGATTGGGTCACCTCCTCGACCGATGGCGCGACCTGGATGGACATCGATCAGGGGTGGGAAACTGCCGTCGTTTGCGTCGGATCGCGCATCCATATTCTTCAAGGCGATGGCGAGAACGAGATCTACGCAAACATGTCCATCTCGCGGGACACGTTGTTGGCTTCTGTGACACAGCTCAAGGAACGCATGCCGTTGATCATTTCAAGGCTGAAGCGCGAGATCGGCGTCGACTATTGGACGCGGCATCGGCGCTGAACCGGAGCAGCTACGCCACGCCGATCAGCTTCAGGAACGGGTCTTTCAGCATGAAGGCCGCCGTCACCAGCAGGTAGCACCCGAAGATCTGCTTCAGCTTAACGGGATCGAGGCTGTGCGCTGCCCTTACGCCTAGCGGCGCCGTGAGAATGCTCATTGCCGTGATCGAGGCGAGCGCGATCAGGTTGACGAAGCCGATTGAGCCGACAGGCAGGTTAGGCTGGCCGAAGCCGGTGATCATGCTGCCGATGGCGCCGGGGACGGCGATGATCGTGCCGAAGCCTGCGGCAGTCGCGACCGCGCGGTGCATGTTCACACCGCTCAGCGTCATGATCAGGATGGCGGGCGTGCCGCCGCCAATGCCCAGCAGCGACGAGAAGGCGCCCAGACCCGAGCCGAGTGCTGCGCGTGCCGGCCCTTTGGGCAGGCGCTCCTCGCTCGCGACCTTCCGGCCAAGAATCTGGAAGATGAAGTTGAGGCCGAGTGGAATGAGGCTGATTCCGAACGCGATCTTGAGCTGCTCGCCACCCATGAAGCTGGTGAGAATCACCCCGGCGATGACGCCAGAGACGACCCATGGCAGCCAGCCCTTGAGGATGCTCCAGTCGACGGCGCCGCGCTTGGCGTGCGCCTGAACCGACCTCAGGGAAGTGAAGAAGATCGTGCCCAGCGATGTGCCAATCGCCACGTGCATGATGTGCTCATTACCGCCTGTGTGCGGCAGGACCGTCAGCACGGCGGCGAGCGCCGGCACAACGACAAAGCCGCCGCCAATGCCGAACATCCCGGCCACGAAACCTGCGAACAGGCCTGCGACCAGCATGGACAGCACAAGCAGTCCGTATTGCTGAAACGCCGCACCCAACCAATCCTGTTGAGACGCCAGATCCATGATGTCGTTCAATGCCACGCGTGGGGAATCCGCAGTCAGAGTTCACGAAGGACGATCCGGCGACTTCGCGCCCGCGCCCTTGGATGGGCAAGGCCGGCAGCCCCGATGGAGCCGCCGAACCCGCAAGGCGCCGCCAATTGCAGCGCCCTCGCCTATCAGGCGCCCACACGGGAGAATGCGCGCCCCCGTGTGGGGCCTTCAGGACTACCAGAGGGATCAGAACGTGTAGGCGAGTTTCCCGTAATAGTACCCGCCATTGATTCCGAACGGCGAGAAGTTCGCATACTGGCCGACGGCCGCGTTGTTGTTGTCCTGGAAGTACTGCTGCAACAGCGCCGGATTGTATTTTTCTGGAACCTCATTGAGCAGGTTGTTGGCGCCAAGCGAGACCGTCACTGCATCCGTCACCGCATACGAGATGTCGAGATCGATGATGATCCGCTCGTCGATCTGCGTCTTGTAGTAGGTGGCCCCATCGGCGCTCAGCATTTCCGAAGAAGGACCGTAGAGCGTGGCCTTCGTGTTGACGGAGAGCTTGTCAGCATTCCAGAGGGCGCCAGCGACAACGCGATACTCCGGCGACGCGGTTTCGAGGTCGGAGATCGCCGTGGCGTCGAACAGCGCCACGCCAGCGGCCAGACCGCTGGGCGGCGGAGCGATGCGGGTGACATCGGTTTTCGTGTAGCTGCCGGCGAGCGACCAGTCGATCGCGCCATACTCACCGAAATCCGATGCGTAAGTCATCACGATGTCCACGCCCTGGGTGCGGGTGTCGAGACCGTTGGCGAAGATGTTGACCCCGGTATCCGTGACGGTCGGGTCGAGCACGTTGCCGTTCGCGATGATGGCCGCGAGCACGTTGGGCGAATTGCACCCTGTGCAACCTGAGCCGAACAGCGCGCCGGAGCCAACGATGCGATTGTCGATCTCGATCTGGAAGGCGTCGACCGTGATCGACAGGACCGGATCCGGGTGCAGCACAAAGCCAAGGCTGTAGTTTTTCGATTCCTCCGGCTGAAGGCCATTGAGACCCAGCAGCGTCGCCGCCGCAGAGTTGGGCGGCAGCTGAACGAACGCGGACGTCGGCGAGACGTTGGTGGCTGAATAGAACCCTTCCGCCAAAGTCGGCGCCCGGAAGCCCGTGCTCGCCGTGCCGCGGATCGCGATTGCGTCGTTGAAGTCGTACCGGCTGGTCAGCTTGTAGACCGTGGTGTCGCCGAAATCGCTGAAGTCCTCGTAACGAACAGCAGCATCGACCTGGAGCGCCGTAACAGGCTCGAAGGCAACGTTGACATAGACGGCCTTGCTGTCACGCTTGTGGTCGCCCGCGTCGGTGAGCGAGAAGCCCGGATAGGACTGCGACCCCTCCTTGTAGCGCGAAGCCGCATCGCCAGCCTTCAGCTCGTACCCGTCCTCCCGATATTCGAGACCGGCCGCAAACGTCAGCGGACCGGCCAGGCCGACCTCGAACGCATGCGAGATGTCGAAGTTGGTGGTCCACTGCGTGCCGATGAAGTCGCCCGCGTGGAAATCAGTCGGCGAAGCGCCGGTGTCGAAATAGAGCGAGGCGTTCTGCGAGTCGAGAACGTTGACGTCGTTGTCGTCTTTTCCGTAGGTCGTAGCGACGTCATATAGCCAGCCGCCCAGGTCGCCCTTTGCGCCGAGCGTGAGCGCGAAGTCATTCTCGGTAATCGATTCCTTCGGGCTGAAGCCAAACGGGCGCGGACGCACGCCAGTGGGGCTGACCACACGGCTCGGCACACGATAGTTCTCGTAGGCCTGAGCAAATTTGTAGCCGTAGCTACCGAAGGCATAGAGCTCGAGCGAGTCCGAGATATCGACCCCGGCATTGAATGCCGTCGTGTAGAGCCGGTATTCGGCATCCCCAGAGATCTTGTTGAGGTAGGGGTAGTCCGACAAGGTGGCGATCCCCGGATAGTTCGACAACCGGCTCGACGAGCTTGTGTTGAACGGGGTGTCGATGACGCGCGGGTCGATCGCGCCGCGGTTGCTGAAGCCATGATAACGGGCTTCGGCCGTCAGATTCAGATAGCCGTTCGGGATAGGGGCAAAGCCGATGTTTGCGGACGCACCGGCCGTTTTACCGTCTCCCTGGAAATACTGGCCGCCGGTGATCTGAACTTCGCCGCCGGAATCAGCCTGCTTCTGGATGATGTTGATAACGCCCGCGATGGCGTCCGAGCCGTACTGAGCTGCAGCGCCCTCGAGCAGCACCTCGATATGATCGACCGAGGCAAGCGGCACGAAGTTGAGGTCGGCTGCGGCGCCGCCCTGGAACGGTCCGCCAAGAACGGCGAGGTTCGATGTGCCGTGACGGCGTTTGCCGTTGATCAGGACAAGCGCATGGTTGGGGCTCAGGCCCCGAAGCTTTGCGGAAAGCGTGAGGTTAGCGGTGTCGCCGCCAAATGCCTGCGCGTTGAACGACGGAATGTTCTGGGCAAGGGCCTGGATCATGTCCGGCTGGCCGACATTGCCGAGAATATCCGCACCGATCACCTGGACCGGCGCCGGGCTGTCTGCAGCGGACAGGCCAGAGACGCGCGTGCCGGTAACGATGATTGTGTCCTTGCCGGATGGCTGTTCGTCAGCCGGCGCGCTCTGCGCCCAGGCGCCGCCGGGATTCACCATTGTAAGGCCGACCAGCACAGCGCCGATCATCCCCGAGTATCGCAGTGTCGTTTTCATCCAAGTCCCCGTGTGTGTTTGAAGGTCACTCAACCGTTCCGCCCCAGTTTTTTCGTTGAGCTGATCACGCCATTGCGAGCGACACGGTGGAAGCCGAACCCACTTGAGCGGGTCCAAAAACTTGATGCTGTCAGATTGAAAGGCGCCGGTGTTTCAGCGCGCCAACGCATCATATGGCGGATCTGCGCGCGCAGCCGCCCGATGCGAATTTTTCCTATCGCGTTCGAGAACTATGACAGCTTTGAAACGGAAGACCACGCCACTCGTGCGCCAGCGGGTGAGCTGAACCGAAATCGCAGTTACACTGGTGATGAGTTGAGCGCGCATGCACAAGACCCCGCCACCATGAGCCAGTGGTTCAGGGGTCAAATGTGCAATTGCGCAAAACCTGCGCGCACTTGCACGAAGAGCGACCAGAATCCCACGCGACAG
>CALRWU020000338.1:0-4354 GCA_943371945.1 Azorhizobium sp. AG788 | reverse complement strand
ACGTTCGCGCGCGCCAACATCTCGATCAACCCGGTCGCGGCTCTGACGCCGGGCGTGCTCCGCCGCATCTTCGAGAATCCCGCCGAACCGCCGCCGACGTCGGCAACCGCAGCGAACTGAACCTCCAAACGCAAACGGCCCGGCTTGGGGCCGGGCCGTCGCGTGATCTTGTTCAGTGAACTGAGACCTAGTTGGCTTCCGCCAGCTTCTTGATGTTGGCGAGCGCCGCTTCGAATTGCTTGCGGCGGCCGTTGACGTCGGCGTCCTTGGCGGCCTGGTCGGCTTTGTCGGACACGTCGAGCATCAGCGTGTAGTTGATCTTCGTCGTCTTGGCGTCCACTGGCACAGCTTCAATGAAGCCGTGGTACAGGTTGTAGAATTTCCCCTCGACGTTCGGCTGGGTGTAGCCGTAGCCGAATTGCGATTTGGCGGTCATGACTTCAGTCACGCGGCCCGCGATGACGCGGACTGAGCCGACGTCGCCCTTGCCCGAGGTCACGTTGCACGGCACGCCGCCCGTCGGGGTGATCCATTTGGAAATGTCGCACCATCCGCCAACCTTGGCCCAGACGTCGGCCGCCGGCTTGTTGATCGTGATTTCCATCGGGATCGACACATACTCCGGCGCCTTCTGGGCCCAGGCAGCGCCGCCGCCCAGAACCGCTGCGCCCATGGCGCACGCCGCCAGCTTGGCTGTGAATTTCATGGTCGTCTCTCCTCCGTCCGCACTCTGAAGCGGTGACGGGAACTGACCTTACGGACGCGGAAAGCGCCAGCACTTTTTGCTGTAGCGCTACTCACGAAAGCGGTAGTCCGGCTGGCCACAAGCTGGGCAGGCGACGGGCTCCCCTACGTAAATGGTGGAATGAGAGCGACGGCGGGCCGATCGACTGATACGCCTTCTCTGGGATTAGTCGGAGGGAAGCAGTTGGTCGAACAGTCGACATACGAACTCTTTTGTGCGGGCCCACATCGCACATCCAAGGAGTATCTCTTCAAGGCGATCTTCACGAACGACAAGGCGAAAGAGGCAGGCCTCATGGCGAGGCATATCGTGCCCGGCACGTGCGTCGTCGACGTCGGCTCGCATGCCGGATTTTTCTCGCGTTGCTTCGCGGACAACAATCCCGGCGGTCTGGTCATGGCATTCGAGCCGCAGTCGGTTCCGCGCTCCGTCGCCACCGTCGCCAGTTTCTTCCGCAGGCAGCGCAATATCGTGCAGTTTCCCTTCGCGCTCGGCCACGAGCCGGGGCTCCTCGACCTGAAAATTCCGATCAAGCGCAAAGGCGATATCGGCATCAGCCTCGCCCACGTCGGCGCAACGGATGACCTTGTCGATCGCTTCGACGTGCGGCGCGAGATCGTGCCGTGCGACACCCTCGACAATGTTCTGTCCCGCATCGCCATCAACGCGTTGTCGTTGATCAAGATCGACGTGGAGGGCGGCGAACACAATGTGCTGCGCGGCGGCGTCGAGACACTGAAGCGCTATCGGCCCACGGTGATCTGCGAGACCACGATCCAGTCGATGAAGCGCTTTGGCGACACCGTCGACGGCCTGCGGAGCTTCATGAGCGAGCTGGGCTACACCGCCAAGGACCTGGTCACCGGCAAGTTGCTCGGCCCGACCGAGCAGGCGACCGACACGCTCTTC
This sequence comes from Azorhizobium sp. AG788, assembly GCA_943371945.1. Lineage (GTDB taxonomy): Bacteria > Pseudomonadota > Alphaproteobacteria > Caulobacterales > Hyphomonadaceae > UBA7672. Next base: position 2,700 of record CALRWU020000338.1, on the reverse strand, counting down.
ACGGTGCAGTGAGAAGAGGCTGGAGCGGGTAGAGGGAATCGAACCCTCGTATTCAGCTTGGAAGGCTGCTGCTCTACCATTGAGCTATACCCGCGAGCCGGGCGCGATTACGCGAAAATCAATGACAAGTCTACCGGGCCCTCATTGGTCCAGGTCCTTCCGGATGCCGGCGAAGACGTTGTGGAACATCTCCTCGGTCAGTCGGCCGGTATTCGTGTTGTATCGGCTGCAATGGTAGCTGTCGTGAAGGATCAGGGGGCCATCTGGTCCCTCCAGCACGTGCCGTCGGGCGTGGCCGAAGACATTGGCTGACGGCTTGCCGCCCAATGCCCGCACCGTTGAATCGTGGGCGATCCGGCCCAGCGCCAGCAGAACCTTCAGCTTGGGCATCGCCCCGATCCGGGAGATCAGGAAGGGTCGGCAGGTCAGGATTTCGGCCCCGGTCGGCTTGTTCTCAGGCGGAACGCAGCGCACCGCATTGGTGATCATCGCGTCCTTGAGCTTCAGGCCATCGTCCGGCCGCGCCTTGAACGTCCCCGTCGACAGCCCGAATTTGTCCAGGGTCGAATAGAGCAGGTCGCCCGCATAATCCCCCGTGAATGGCCGTCCTGTCCGGTTGGCCCCCTGCAGGCCGGGAGCCAGCCCCACAATCAACAAACGGCCGGAGGCTTCTCCGAACGAGGGAACCGCCCCGTTGAACCAATCCGGATGCGCTGCCCGGTTGGCCGCAATGAACCCGTGCAGCCGCGGGCAAAGCGGGCAGTCCTTGGGGGCTTCGGGCGGGGAGGCGGGGGCAGGCTTTGGCATGGCTATGTCCTGCCCGGGGCCGGCCCCTCAAGTCAAATCCCTGCTGCCAAGGGGCGGCCGGTACGGTTAAACTGGCCGAACTCCCGGTAATTGCTGGCAAAACTACGCTGAAACGCCTATGTTGCGTCAGCGAACCGCTTCCTGTAGACGGAGCGGCCCCGTAAAGGAGACTCGCATGGCCCGTGTCACGGTTGAAGACTGCGTTGAAAAGGTCCCGAACCGCTTCAACCTGGTCCTGCTTGCTGCGCACCGCGCCCGCGTGATCCGCGAGGGCTCGCCTATCACGATCGATCGCGACAACGACAAGGATCCGGTCATCGCCCTGCGCGAAATCGCGGCCGAGACGGTTGATCTCGAAACCATCCGCGACAGCCTGGTCGCCGACCTGCAGGAAGTCCGTCCGAACGAAGAAGCCGAAAAAGAAGCCGACAAGCGCGCCCTGGCTGCCGCCCCGGCCTCGTCGGAAGAAGAAGTTCTCAAGGCCTATCAGGTCGAGCTGGAGTCGGCGCGCGAAGAGCGTTTCTAGGGATCGTAATGCATGGGGCAACCATCCACCGTAGCCCCTTTCAAGAAGCCTGATCCGGCCCCGCCCGCCGCTGCGAAGCCGCGCCGCAAATTTCTGCGTCAGAACGAACTGGTCGACCTGGTCAAGGCGTACCAGCCAGACGCGCAGGAAGACGAACTCAACAAGGCCTACGTCTTCGCAGTCATGAAGCACGGCCAGCAGCTGCGCCATTCGGGCGATCCGTATTTCGCCCATCCGGTCGCTGTCGCCGGCCTGCTCACCGACCTCAAGCTCGACCAGTCCACCATCATCGCCGGCCTGCTGCATGATGTGGTCGAGGACACCGATGTCTCGGTCGATGAGATCCGCAGCCTGTTCGGGCAGGACGTTGCGGACCTGGTGGACGGCGTCACCAAGCTGCCGAAAGTCACCGGCAGCAATTCGCCGCGCGCACTGATCCAGGCCGAGAACTTCCAGAAGTTCATCCTCGCCACCACGCGCGATATCCGCGTGCTGCTCGTGAAGCTGGCCGACCGGCTGCACAACATGCGCACCATCGAGTTCATGCCGACGGAAGAGTCCCGCCTGCGCATCTCGCGCGAGACGCTGGACATCTATGCGCCTCTGGCCCGCCGCGTGGGCCTGTCCATCTTCGCGACCGAGTTGGAAGAGCTGGCGTTCAAGCAGGTGAACCCGGTCGCCTATGCCGCTATCACCAAGCGCCTTGAAGAACTGGTGGAGGATGACACCTCCATGCTCGACCGCATCCGGTCCGATCTCGAGACCGTCATGCTTTCGCGCGGCGTTCGCGGTGAACTGCTGGGGCGGATGAAGCGGCCTTACTCTGTGTGGCGCAAGCTCGAGACCAAATCGATCTCATTCAAAGATCTCAGCGACGTCTTTGCTTACCGCTTCATTGTTTCCACCGTCGATGAATGCTACCGCGCGCTCGGCGCCGCGCATCAGCAATGGGCAGCTCTGTCCGAGAAGTTCAAGGACTACATCTCCGTTCCAAAACCCAACGGCTATCGCTCTATTCACACCACATTCCTCGGCCCTGGAAATCGCCGCGTCGAACTGCAGATCCGCACCAAGGACATGGATGCGGTGGCAGAGAGGGGCGTGGCTGCGCACTGGAATTACAAGAATTCGCAATACGGTTTCGACGCGGAAGCTGCGCGCGAAGCTGGCCTCGACCCTGAAGCCGAACTCACCGAGTTTGCCGACATGCTCAAGCACGGCGGCTCGCCTGAGGAATTCCTCGAGCATGCGAAGCTGCAGATGTACCGCGATAGCGTGTTCGTCTTCACGCCCAAGGGGCAGCTGGTTCGACTGCCTGCCGGTGCAACGCCGCTCGACTTTGCCTATGCCGTTCACACCGAAATCGG
>CALRWU020000337.1:0-4360 GCA_943371945.1 Azorhizobium sp. AG788 | reverse complement strand
GATGGCGGCGTCGCGTTGCTCGTCCGTGGCGTAGCTGGCCGTGCGGGCGGCGTTGAGGTCGGCTTGCGCCTCGCTGAGCCGTGCGGCGGTGCGTGCGGCCTGACCATCCCTGTAGGCGTCCTCGGCCTTCTGGCGCGCCTCTTCCGCCTTGAGCAGCGCGACAGTGCTGTTGTCGTACTGGATGCGCAGGCTGAAGACTTCGCCGACGCCCTGGAAGAAGCCCTTGATGATGTCGAGCGGGACGGCGACGACTTCGAGCAGTTCGCTGTTCTGGCTGATGCCGACGGCGGCGGGCATGCCGTGAACGAGATCGACGCGGGCCTTGGCGGAGGCAAAGACGCCGCCGGGCAGATCCATCGACATGATGGGCGACTTGTTCGGCATCATGATCAGGCGCGATTCATCCGTGATGTCGCCGACCTTGACGCCGATGAGATAGGGGGCAGGCGCACGGTAGCAGATCGAGCTGGCGCAGGCGTCGGGCGCGACGACGTCACGTTGGGCCACGGCGCGGCGGGTGACCTTGAACAGCGGCGTCATCGAGATGCGGAAGTAGTCGGGGCGGTTGGCCAGCTCGTGGCACTGGGCAATGTTGTCGTCATTGCGGGCGGGATCGTTGCAGCCGAGGAAGACAAGCGCGCGGGCGTGCAGCTGCTTGTCGAGCGCGGTCAGTTCGCAGGCGACGCCGAAGTCGCAGCCTTCATACGCGAACGGGTCGATGAAGGTGGAGAACAGCGTGGCGTTGGCGAGCGGGTTGGTGAGCAGGTTGCGCGCCTCATCGCCGCCGGAGTAGCCGGTTCCGGAAATGGCGCCGATGCTCTTCGCCAGCGTTGCGAGAATCTTGCCGGCCTTGCCGTCTGATGTGGCGTTCACGTGGGTGAGCAGGCGAGTCTGCGGGTTCACGACGAAGAAGTAGCGGTTGTCGGCGAAGACACTGGACGAGGTGTTGAGCACGTAGGTCGCTTCCGGGTCGCCGATCAGGAAGGGCGGGCTGATGTAGAGACCGAGCGCGCCGCCGCTGGCGATCAGTTCGACCTTCATGACGGCCTTGGGGGCAGCGTACTGCATGCCGCTCGCCATCGGGCCGGCGCCGTAGTCGACATGCTGCGACTTCACCGACTGACACGCGGCCAGGCAGGTCATTGCGGCAATCGCGAGCCAGGCTTTCAACATTGGGACCCCTCCCGGAATGAGGCCACCATAGACCCACCGCGCGAGCCAGACCAAGCCCCGCACGGCTCAATTCGCCTGGTCGGGGAGGCTGGTGCGGGGAAGGCCGGCGATGTAGGCACGTGTCGCGAGAAATGATTGAGGGGGAGAGGTCACGTGGCGCATGCCATCCGGGTCGGTGTAGGTGGCTGGAGCTTCGATCCGTGGGACGAGACGTTCTATCCCAAAGGCTTGTCGAAGGCGAAACAGCTCAACCACATGAGTCGGACGCTGACCGCCGTTGAGGTGAACGCGACGTACTATTCGTCGTTCAAACCGGACACATTCGCGAAATGGCGCGATGCGACGCCCGAGGGTTTCGTGTTCAGCCTGAAGGCGCATCGCTTCTCGACGGTGCGCAAGACGAAGGATGACATGCAGAAGTCGACCGGCATGTTTCTTGACCAGGGCATCACGCAGCTGAAGGACAAGCTGGGGCCGATCAACTGGCAGTTCCCGGCGACGCGGAAATTCGATGCCGAGTATTTCGGGACGTTCCTGTCGGTGCTGCCGAAGGAGAAGGATGGACTGATGCTGCGGCATGCGCTGGAGGTGCGCGGGTCGGGGTTCGATGATCCGAAGTTTCACGACCTGCTGACGATGCATGGTGCGACGGTGGTTTATGCCGAGGACGATGAGTTTCCGAAGGTGCGCCACGAGGGGGCGAGCTTTGCGGTGGCGCGGCTGATGCAGTCGCAGGCGGATGAGCCGACTGGCTATGCGAAGAAGGAGGTTGATCGCTTCGCGAAGCTGGCGACGGGGTGGGCAGCGAAGCAGGACGTGTTCGTGTTCTTCATTTCAGGCGCCAAGGAGCGCAATCCGGCTGCGGCCGTGGCGCTGCAGGAGAAGCTCGGGATTGCGCCGAAGTTTGCCGAAGAGCCCGTGCCGGTGAAGAGGACCGTTGCGAAGAAAGCGGCGGTGAAGAAGCCTGCTCCGAAGAAAGCGCCAGCGAAGAAGAAGTGATGCGGCTCAATCAGGTTACGGTTCCGTTGGTCGACTATGACGCGAGCGTCGCGTTTTACCGGACGATAGGCCTCAAGCTGATCGTCGATGCGCCGCCGCGCTACGCGCGGTTTGAAATGCCGGATGGGGGCTCGACGTTTTCAATCGAGAAGGTCGAGGGCTGGACAGGTGGCGACTGGCCAGAGATCTGGTTTGAAAGCGATCGGTTGGATGAGCTTGTCTTAGAGCTCAAAGCGAAGGGCGTCGTGTTCGAGAGCGAGCCAGAGACGACGGACTATCTCTGGCGCGTGGCGCACCTGCGCGATCCGGCGGGCAATCGCATCACGCTGTACCATGCAGGCGAGAACCGGCTGAACCCGCCCTGGCGCTTGAAGGACTAGATCAGCGCACCAGCTTGCCGGAGATCACGTCGGTCGGGTCTTCAAAGCAGCGCCCGCGTATCAGCACGAAGTCGGTGGGGAAGTCGTCGCTCGTGAAGGCGATGATGAGGCGGCCCCAGTTGCGTGTCGTGCGCCCATAGTCGTCGTTGACCGTGACGGGGCATATCAGGGTGTCGTCGTCATCGTCGTCATGGCTGACGTCGGATTCGGTCCAGAAGCCTTTCAGCGGACCCGGGCCGCCGAATTCGCCGGCGAGCCCGCCAATGAAGAGCAAGCCGATATTGTCGCCGAAGATGGTTTCGTATTTGAGCACGCCATAGGGACCGCTTTCCTGATCATAGGTGATCTTTCCGAGCGCGCTGCTTTCCCACGTCACCGGACCGGGATCGGGTGCGGGTTGGGCCACCGCAGTGCAGCCCGCGAAGAGTGCGGTGAAGGTGAGAGCGGCAAAACGGACGAGCATGATAATCCCCCGAGAATGATCCTAGCCGCGCGGTGGTAAGCTGGCGGAGGCGATCGGCGCGGCGAACTGTTTCGGCAGCAAGGTCCACCATTGTGGGCCGGATGAGTTCATGCGTTCCGCGAAGGCGCCGGCATCGGCCCCCGTGCCCGCGAAGACGTCGCCGCGATTGGGGCCGCGACGGATTGCGCCGCCTGTATCCTGCGCGACGAGCAGGCGCTGGAATGGGCCGCCGGCATAGTCACCATTGACGAAGACCAGCGCGCCATAGGGATGATAGGCGGGATCAACCGCGATCGAGCCCATCGGCGTCAGCGGCACGTTGGCTGCGCCCTTGGGCCCAGCCGCGTAGTCGTTGATCGTTTCTTCCTGGAAGAAGACGTAGGACGGATCGGCGTTGAGCGCCGATTTCTGCGCGCCGGGATTTACGTCGAGCCAGGAGCGGAAGTTCGACCAGGTGGGGCTGGGCAGTTGTCCGGAATTGCGCAGCGCGCCGAGCGCCGAATTCCATTTGTAGCCATTCTGTGCGGAGAACTGCGCGCGTGCTTCGGAGCCATCCGCGAAGCGCAGACGGCCGGAGCCCTGTACCTGCAGGTTGTAGACGTCGGCCGGGTGCGCGTAGCCGATAATCTGGCCGAGATAGGGCGTGATGGATTCGCGCTTCGGGTAGGGGATGATGCGGTCGCCGTTGAGCTTGCCATTCAGCGAGCGCGGCGCGCCGCGAAGCGCTTCGTTGTCGAAGGCTTCAGCGAAGGCGCCTAGATCGACGGTGACCATGTCGGGCGGGCGTTTCAGCAGCGGCTCGGTGAAGGGCGGCGCCCATTCGCGGCTCGCCTGCACGACGGGCTCGAAATACGAGGTCAGCTTGGCCTCGCCGGGACCATTCACGTATTGCGGATCGAAATAGGCCTCGAAGAACCAGCGTTCCTGGCCCGGCTGGATTGTCAGTGAGGCGTTGCAGGCCGTGAGCCAGTCGCCAACCTTGCCGCCGTAGCGGCCGCCGCTGAGCGGCGCGTCTGGTGTGCGGTTTTGCCAGCTGTCGCACTGGCGTTTGAAGGCGGTGAGTGCGGGGGCGAGGTCAGACGTTCCCCAGCCGGGAAGGTTGGCGAAAGCGGCCGGTGTGAGGACGAGATCCTGCGGCACAGGCGGCGTGGTGGGTTTGGACGGCGCTGTCGTCGGCGGCCGTGGCTTGGTGGTTCCAGCGCCATAGATAGGCGCTGGACGCGAGGAGGCGCAGGCGGTGAGCGTGAGCACGACCGAGAGGGAGAGGATGGCGCGGCCGATCATTCGCGTCTCCGAAATGAAATCCAGCAAGTTCACTGAAGCGACCCAAGGGATGAGCTTAGGT
>CALRWU020000336.1:0-4374 GCA_943371945.1 Azorhizobium sp. AG788 | reverse complement strand
GGGGCGGAAGTACCAGAAGGTGACGTTCTCCAGCGCCTGGCCGCGATTCACGACACGACGACCGTGGATGATCGCCTGCTGGTTGGTGGACGGCAGGGCGGTTGGCCCTGCATTTGCGCCGGCCTCCAGGTCCCCCTGACTGAGCCAGACGCCCGAATTGACCGGCGTCGAGTTGCCAAGCAGGCGCGCGCGCGTCGCTTCGAAATCGGCGTTCAGCCGTGTCGCGAGCGGGTCGAGCACCGTCACCATCAGGACGCCGACGAGCACGGCGAGCGCCATCACCGGGCCCAGGAATCGCCACGCTGAAACGCCGACCGCGCGTATGGCAGGAATCTCGCTGCGGCGACTGAGCTGCGAATAGGTGAGAATGGATCCGACCAGCATGGCGAAGGGCAGGGTCTCGAGGACGAGCCCCGGCGTCTTCATCATGGTCAGCGTGAACGCGGTGTCGATGCCGATCTGCGTGCGTCCGCCGATCGTACGCATCTGTTCGACCACGTCCACCAGCACAATGGCGAGCAAGATGATGCCAAGCGTCAACGCCAGCGATGTGACGCATTCGCGGAAGATGTAGCGCTGGATACGGCCCGCGATCACCATGTCAGGTTGGCCCCACCAATTCGCGCACCGGGGCGCGCGTCACGATGCGCCGCCGCTTCAGGATCGGCTGGACGAAGAACATGAAGCCGATAAGGAGTATTACGAAGATCGGCAGCCCATACTGCACAACGTTTAGTGACGGGTCTTTGCCGGCCGCGGCCGTCGCCCAGAAGCCGATCAGACGCACCACGAGCGCTGCGCCCGATGCAATCGCGATGCGCCGTGCATAGCCGCGCCGGCTGAAATCGCCGCCGAGCACCGCAAAGATCGCAACCATCGCCATCGCGATATTCAGCAGGGGGGTCGCGATACGCGCGTGACCTTCCGCAAGCAGGGCGTCGACGTTCCGGTTGTCGTAGTGGTTCGTCATGTCGGGATAGAACAGTTCGGGCAGGTAGCGGTCCGTCTCTTCGAGGATCACCGCCTTCTGGTCGTTGACGAACGCGCCGAGCTCCAGGGGCGATTGCTGGAAGGTCAGCGACTCCAGGGCGCCATTGGTGCGCACTGTCTGGCGCTGTCCGTCGCGCAGGACCAGAGCCGGCTTGCCTTCGATTTCCGACACGAACGCCGACTTGGCGATGTAGGTCACCTCATTCTTGGGGTTCCTGCTGTCGTTGGCGACCAGGAAGGTGATGTCGGAATTGTTGACCTTGCCTGCGAAGGTGGTGAGCCCGTCGCTGTAGGTCATGAAGGTGCCCTCACGCACCAGCGAGGAGGCGATGTTGGTGGATGCGGCAGTGAGAGTCGCGCGCAACTCTCGCGAGGCGGTCGGCGCTATCCACAGGTTCATGCCGAGGTGGAGAATCGCCGCCAGCGTGGCGAGCCGCAAAACCGGCGAGGCGACCTGCCAGTTGGTCATGCCGGACGCCTGGGCAACCACGATCTCGTTCTCGCGATGTGCGACGTTGAGCGCCGCCGCCGTTGCGATGAACAGGGCGATCGGCATCAGCAGTGAGACGATCTGCGGCGTCGCCAGCACCGAAACCCAGAGGAAAGCCAGCATGGACTGGCGGTTCTGGACGATGGTGTCCTGTATCTGGCTAAGGCCTTGTGTAAGAAGTGCGATCAGAGCAAGACCGCCCACGATCGCGATGAGGGTTCTCAACACGTTACGAAAAAGATAGCGTTGAAACCCTGACATGCGAAAACCCGGTTCGGCGCTTATCCGTCCGCGACATGGCCCGCCCCCAGAATGGCTTTGGGACCGGGTCCAGTGCTAACGGCGTCCGGGCTATTCGTCGATGACCATATGTAGTCAATACTCAGGACAGTACTTTCCCCATGCAGATCAAGTTTTCCGCCGAACCCACCGGAGACGCCATCGCCTACCTCGCCTATGAGGGCGACAAGGGCGTGGAATTTGCCGCAGCGCTCGACAAGGCCGCCGAAACGGCCATTCGCCGCGCGGTTGCGGCCGGATCGTTCAAGGGCGGTGCCGGGCAGGTGATCGAGATCCTTGCCCCGGAGTGGAGCGACGCGTCGCGTGTGCTGGTCGTAGGGGTCGGCCGCAAATCGTCTGTGAGTGAAATCGGCTGGCAAAAGGCGGCGGCCTCCGTCGTCAAGCGCCTGCTCACCAGCGGCGCCAAGGCCTTGGCCATCGTCGGCGCACCCGACCGGACGGTCGCCGCGAATATCGGCCTCGGTGCGCGGCTGGCCGGCTACCGCTTCGACCAGTACCGCACCACGCTCAAGCCCGAGAAGAAGCCGTCGCTGACCACCGTCTCGGTCGTGACCGACTCGGCTGCCGGCGCCCGCTCCGACTACGCCCCGCTCGCCGCCAAGGCCGAGGGGATCGAACTCGCTCGCAACCTCGTCAGCGAGCCGCCGAACGTCCTGCACCCGGAAAGCTATGCCGACCGCATCCAGGAACTCAGCGAACTCGGTCTCGAGATCGAAGTGCTGGATGTCGCTGCAATGACCAAGCTCGGCATGGGCTCGCTGATCGGCGTCGGCCAGGGCTCCGTGCGCGGTTCGCGCCTGTGTGTGATGAAATGGATGGGCGGCAAGGACAAGAAAGCCGCGCCCGTCGCGCTAGTCGGCAAGGGCGTCACGTTCGACACCGGCGGCATCTCGCTCAAGCCCGGCCCCGGCATGCAGGACATGAAGGGCGACATGGGCGGTTCGGCCGCTGTCGTCGGCGCCATGGCGTCGCTCGCCAAGCGCAAGGCGAAGGCCAACGTGGTCGGTCTCGTCGGCCTGGTCGAGAACATGCCAGACGGCAACGCCCAACGCCCCGGCGACATCGTGAAATCCGCCGCTGGCAAGACGATCGAGATTCAGAACACCGACGCCGAAGGCCGCCTCGTTCTCTGCGACGTGCTCTGGTACGCGCAGAAGAAGTATAACCCGAAAGCCGTGGTCGACCTCGCCACGCTCACCGGCGCGATCATCATCTCACTCGGCAACGAGCATGCCGGCGTCTTCTCGAACAATGACGATCTCGTCGCCAAGCTCACCGCTGCCGGCAAGGCCGAAGGCGAGCCTGTGTGGCGCCTGCCGCTCGGGCCGGGCTACGACAAGCAGATCGACTCGGAAGTCGCCGACATGCGCAATATCGGCAATGCCGGCAACGCCGGCTCGATCACCGCCGCGCAATTCCTCCAGCGCTTCATCGACGACGGCCGCGCGTGGGCGCACCTCGACATCGCGGGCACGGCATGGCGTCCGGGTCACGACAATCCGATGGAGCCAACCTGGGCGACCGGCTGGGGCGTGCGTATCCTCGACCGGCTCATCGCCGACAACTACGAGGACTAGCCACCCGAATGGCCAATGCGGCGGAGTGGTGGTTCTACCACATCGAGCACACCGCGCTCGACGCCGCCATTGCGCCACTGATCGAGAAATGTCTCGAGCGCAAATGGCGTGTCGTGCTCGTGGCGCATGAGGAAACGCTCGTGCGTCTCGACCGCGCCCTGTGGACGCTCCGCGACGAGTCCTTCATCCCGCACGGCCGCGCCCGCACCGACGCCGCGAAGCATCCCGTTCTGCTCTCGACCGAAGCGGTCGCGACCAACGGCGCCAAGGTCGCACTCCTGCTCGACGGCTCCGACGCTGATCCGGCCGCCTTCGAGCGCATCATGGTCATGTTTGACGGCGCCGATGAAACCGCCCGCGCCAAGGCCCGCCAGCAATACAAGGCCGCCACCGACGCCGGCGCCCCCGCCCGCTATTTCCAGCAGGAAAGCGGCGGGGGGTGGAAAGAGCGCACGCCGGCGAAGAAAGACGCCAGCAGCGAGTAGTTGCGGCCGCCTCAGATCCCATTCTAGTCTGGCTTCACGCTGGGATGGGGGATCAGCATGCGGCGCCGTACAGTTCTGCAGGGTTTGGCGGCTTCAGCGGGCGCGTCGCTGATTTCATCGGCATGGGGCGAGACAAAGCCCGGCCGCTGGTTACGGCTCGAGAGCCCCAACTTCATCGTCTACACGACTGAATGGGACGTGCGCAGCCGCAACGAGTTGATTGCGCTCGAACGGTTCAACGCACTCCTCTCACGGATGATGCCGCACGAAGATCAGGCTGAAAGGTCCAAGCTGATGATCTACGTGCTCGGGAGCAGGCGCGATTTCGACATCGGAGCGCCTGGCATGCCTGCCGAAGTTGCAGGGTTCTATCTCGCCGGGCTTGAGCAGACACGTGCAGTCTCGCTGGCGGGGGCGGGTCGTGAACGTCAGCGCGATATGCCACGCAATGTGCGCGCGATGGATTCCCGGGTCATCCTGTTCCACGAGTATGCTCACCACTTCTCGCGGGCCAATGTGCGGGTGTCCTATC
>CALRWU020000335.1:0-4379 GCA_943371945.1 Azorhizobium sp. AG788 | reverse complement strand
TCACGGCGAACGCGGACTTGAACTGGTCCATGCCTTCGGTGCGGCCTTCATAGATGACGCCCGTGCGGTCAACCATCAGGATGTTGTCGCGCTTGACGCCGAGGCGGCGGATCAGCCCGGCGACCGACAGGCCGGCCGCGCCCGCGCCTGAAATGACGACCTTCACGTCGGCCATTTTGCGGCCGGTGATCTCGCACGCGTTGATCAAGCCGGCGGTGGCGATGATCGCCGTACCGTGCTGGTCGTCGTGAAAGACCGGGATGTCGAGCTTTTCGCGCAGCTCGCTCTCGATGATGAAGCACTCGGGCGCCTTGATGTCTTCAAGGTTGATGCCGCCCCAGGTGGCGCCGATGGCGCGCACGCAGTCGATGAATTTCTGCGGATCTTTCTCGTCGACTTCGATGTCGATCGAGTCGACGTCGGCGAAGCGCTTGAAGAGGACGGACTTGCCCTCCATGACCGGCTTCGACGCCATCGGTCCGAGATCGCCCAGGCCCAGGATCGCCGTGCCGTTGGTGATGACGGCCACCATATTGCCCTTCGAGGTGTAATCGTAGGCAAGCTCCGGGTCTTTCGCGATCGCAAGCACGGGGATGGCGACGCCCGGCGAATAGGCGAGCGAAAGGTCCTTCTGCGTCGCCATCGGCTTGGTTGGCGTGATCGATAGCTTCCCCGGCTGTGGATAGCGGTGAAAGGCGAGGGCTTCTTCGTCGGTGAAGCTGGGGCGTTTGGTTGTCATGTCGGACTGGGGGGCTTTAGGACTTGAGGGCGGCAGCGCAGGTCACTAGGCAGTGGTCTCGACGGGGCGCAGACGCCCGGCGAGATCGGCTGATTAAGGCTGGCCGGCATTGAGCCGCAAAAGGGGTTTGAATCAAGCGTGAAGGGGCGGGATTCCACCACGCCGGAGCAAGAAGTTGCTCAAAGTGCGACCTCCGCCGCCGGCGGCGCGCCCTCAGCCGAGGGCGCAACGCCGTTCATGGCGCAATATCTGGAGATGAAGCGCGCCCACCCGGACGCGATGCTGTTCTTCCGGATGGGCGACTTTTACGAACTTTTCTTCGAGGATGCGATCGAAGCCGGCAAGGCGCTTGGGATCACGCAGACCTTCCGGGGCACGCATAACGGGCAGCCCATACCGATGGCGGGCGTGCCTCATCATGCCGCCGAAGGCTATCTCGCCCGCCTGATCAAGGCCGGTTACCGCGTGGCGGTCTGCGAGCAGACCGAGGATCCGGCCGAGGCGAAGAAGCGCGGATCGAAGGCGGTGGTGCGCCGCGAGATCGTGCGGATCGTCACGCCGGGCACCATTACCGAGGAATCACTGCTTGAGGCGCGGTCGGCCAACTGCCTGGCGGCGATCGGCCTGGCGGGCGGAGGTCGCGAGGCGGCGCTGGCGCTGGCGGATGTGTCGACAGGACGGTTCGAGGTGTTTCCGCTGTCTCCGGCGGCGCTGGAAGAAGTTCTCGGCGCGGTCGGACCGCGCGAGGTACTGGTTGCCGACAGCGTGATGATGACGCCAGACGTGGCGCGGGCGACGGAGGGGCTGACACTCACGCCTCGGCCCGATGCGCGGGCGGATGCGAAGCTGGGCGAGCGGCTGTTTCGCGATGCCTATGGTGTGTCCACGCTGGACGGGTTCGGGACATTCACGCGGGCCGAGCTGATCGCGTGTGGGCTGCTGTTCGACTATCTGGCGGTAACGCAGGCGGGCGGGCAGGCGCGGCTTGATCCGCCGATCCGCACGGCGCCTGATACGTTTCTCGCGATCGATGCAGCCACGCGGGCGAGCCTGGAAATCGAGCGATCCACGCGCGGTGTGCGGCAGGGGTCGCTGGTGGGGGCGGTGGACCGCACGGTGACTGCCGCTGGCGCGCGCCTGCTGGCGCTGCGTCTTGGTCGACCGTCCCGCAATCGCGAGGAAATCGAGCGCCGTCTGGATGCGGTGGCGTTCTTTCTCGATGCCTCCGACAAGCGGGATTTCGCGCGTGATGCGCTGAAGCGGGCGAACGATATCGAGCGGGCGCGGATGCGGCTGTCACTGCGCCGGGGTGGTCCGCGTGACCTCGCTGCGCTTGCGGCGTGCCTGTCGGTGGGGGAGCAGATCTGCGCCGACCTGTCGTCGCAGGACGATCCGCCGGAAGAGATTGCCGCCGCCTGCGCGGCGCTGACGCTGGCAGACAAGCCGAGGCTGGCGGCCTTTGCGCAGCAAGTGTCGGCGGCGCTGGCGCGCGAGCTTCCCGTGCAGGCCCGTGATGGGGGATTCATTGCAGCGGGCTACGACCCGGCGCTCGACGAGACACGGTCCCTCAAGGAGGACGCACGCGGCGTGATTGCGCGGCTGGAAGTCGGTTACGCCACCGAGACAGGCATTTCCGGCCTGCGCATCAAGCACAACAACGTGCTGGGTTTTTTCATCGAGGTGAATGCGAAACACGGCGACGCGCTGATGAAGCCGCCACTGGCGGCGACATTTATCCATCGCCAGACCATGGCGAACGCCATGCGGTTCTCGACGACTGAGCTCAACGAGCTCGAGGCGAAAATCTCGCGCGCTGATGGAGAGGCGCTCGCGCGGGAGATGGAAATTTTCAACCGCTTTCTGGCGGAGGCCGATGCGCTGGGGCCGGAGCTGGCGCTGGTGGCTGATGGCCTGGCGCGGCTCGACGTTGCGGCGGGCAATGCGGAGTGGGCGGCCGAGGCGTCAGCGGTGCGGCCGGAGATTGCGGACGTCGCCGTGTTCGAGGCTGAGGGCGCACGGCATCCCGTCGTCGAGGCGGCGTTGCGCGCGAGCGGGCAGGGTTTCACGGCGAACGACTGCCGACTTGATGCGCGGGGATCGTCGGGGCCGCGCCTGATGCTGATCACCGGGCCGAACATGGCCGGCAAGTCGACCTTCCTGCGCCAGAACGTGTTGCTGGCCATCCTGGCTCAGGCCGGATGCTATGTGCCGGCGCGCCGGCTGCGCATGGGGCTGGCTGATCGTGTGTTCTCGCGCGTTGGCGCATCGGATGACCTGTCGCGCGGGCGCTCCACCTTCATGGTCGAGATGATCGAGACAGCGGCGATCCTCAACCAGGCGACGCAGGACTCCATCGTTATCCTCGACGAGGTCGGGCGAGGTACGTCGACCTATGACGGGCTCGCCATCGCATGGGCCGCGGTCGAGCACCTGCACGAGATCAACAAGTGTCGCGCGCTGTTCGCAACGCACTATCACGAACTGACAGGCCTCGCTGATACGCTCGCCGCTTGCGCCAATGCCAGCCTGCGGGCGCAGGAGTGGAAGGGCGACCTGGTGTTCCTGCACGAGGTGAAGCAGGGGCCCGCCGACCGGTCGTATGGCGTGCAGGTGGCGAAGCTGGCTGGATTGCCGAGCGCGGCCGTGAAGCGAGCCGAGGCGGTGTTGAAGAAGCTCGAAGCGAAAGAGGGCGGGGCAAAGCGCCTGGAAGAGCTGCCGCTGTTTGCGAACTTCGTGGCCGAGCAGCCGGACGCGCCAGCGCCCTCCGAGGCGGATCAGATGTTGGCTGGCCTCGACCCCGACACGCTGACGCCGAAGGAGGCGCTCGAGCTGGTCTATCGCCTGAAGGCCGCGACCAAGGGCTGAACGTGCAGCGAAATCCGGTTGGATTTCCGCCAGCGATCCCGACATCCAAAATCGATGCGAAATTTGCCACATCACTGGCGAAATGTACCGCACGTGTGGCGAGCCACGCCCGCATCCTCTGATGCCTCAGACAATAAACCCAAGAAAACCTAATAAAAACAGCGTTTCGTACGGTTAAGAAAGTCTGGCACGGGCGTTGCAAACAAGTCTTCAACGGCGAGGCCCACCAAGAGGCGCAGCCGACAAAAACAAGAAACGGAGAAAAACAATGAACGGTCTGATCAAACAAACGAACCTCGACGGCCTGAGCACTTTCGGCTCCTTCGCCATCGCCCTCTTCAGCGTCGCCGCGGTTCTCGCAGTCATGGCGTCGGCCTTCACCGGCACGCACCTGGTCTAACCCGGGACGAGCTCTCCCTCGCTCCAAACCAACCCAAGATACGACGACGGCGGCACGGCCCGACAGAAGGCTCACCCGCGAAATGCCAAAGACCAGCGTGGACACAAGATCCACACGGAAAAAGAAAAGAGAAAACGATGAACGGTCTGATCAAACAATCGAAGCTCGATGGCCTGAACTTCCTCGGTTCCTTCACCATCGCCCTCTTCAGCGTTGCGGCTGTGTTCTACGTGATGGCGACGGCCATCACCGGCGGCGGGGTTGCCTGAACCTCCTCCAAAGCCGGTTAGAACCCAGCCAATCAACCGGCCAGCCGCTCCCCCGGCTGGCCGGTTTTGATTTTGCGGTCAGCTGTTCGGGTGCAGAAGCGCGTCG
>CALRWU020000334.1:0-4411 GCA_943371945.1 Azorhizobium sp. AG788 | reverse complement strand
CCCCTGCGGCGGACGCGGCCCGCCCGTCTGGATCGTGGTCGACGCACACGCCGCCAGCGCTAACGCCATCACGGCGCCGCCAACAAGCTTCAAGCCTGCGAGCTTCATCTACAGCCTCTCCCGAACACCCGACCCGATCCAACGCGCGGATCATAGACCTGCTCGTCCCATCGTCAAACCGTCGAGGCGCAGTTACCCGGCCCCAGACTAGCCATGAAAACCTAACGTCCGGCCAAGCCAATCGATCAAACCGGGCAGACTCTCGATGAACAGCAGCGTCACATACGAGACCGCGACCATCGCCACGACCGAGACCACCAGCCCGATCAGCACGATCACACCATCCCGCTGCGCCAGCCCCATGCCCAGCACCGCACAGGCCAGCGCCGGCGGAAAATTCCCGCCTGGCGGCAGCGGCAGGATCAGCACCAGCGCCATCACCAGCACGATGATACCGATGAACACCGACCCCACCCGGCCCGTCATGAACAACAGCCTGGGCTTCATCACCCGCTCGATTACCGCCAGCCTCGGCGCCAGTCCGGTGAACGCGCCGACCAGCGTTTTCCGGTCAAACGACCGCTTCGACAGGATGCCCGGCAGATAAAGGTCCTCCCGCCCGATCACCATCTGGATCGACACGATCAGCAGGATAATTCCCACCACCGTTGGCACCCCGGGCGGCATCGGCACAATCGACGGCAGCGAGAACAGCAGCACGGCAAGCCCGAACGACCGCGCATCCAGCGCATCGACGATCTCGCGCACGGTCACCTTTTCGCTCTCGCCCTGAACGGCGCGAACCAGCAGAGCGGAGGTTGCTTCGCTTGATGGCTGATGGGGTTGGTCTGCTGTCCCGCTCAGACGCGCCTCCACGTCGAACCCTGTGGTCCGTCCATGATCTCGACGCCTTCCGCCGCCAGTTCCTTGCGAATACGATCGGCCTCCGCAAAGTTCTTCGCGTTACGGGCGTCGACACGCGCCGCGACCAGATCGTCGATCCGCCTGGCGTCCCCCGCATCGCCGCGCGCCCACTCTTCGGGATCGCGCTGCAGGATACCAAGCAAGCGCCCCGCCGCCAGCATCTGGCCCTTGATCCGCGCCCAGTCTTCCGGCTCGGCCTTGTTGGCCTCCGTCGCCAGCGCAGAGAGTTCGGCGAGAGCAAGAGGCGTGTTGAGATCGTCGCACAGCGCCGCGGTCACCGCATTCGGCGCCTCGAGATAATCCGCCAGCACGTCCTTCATCCGCCGCAGCGCATTGTAGAGCCGGTCCAGCGTCGCCTTGCTCTGGTCGAGCAGCGCCTCGGTCCAGTCCAGCGGCTGGCGGTAATGCGCAGTCATCAGCGCGAACCGCATCGTCTCGCCGTCATAGTGATTCAAGAGGTCGTGGACCAGTTTCACATTGCCGAGCGACTTGGACATCTTCTCCGAGTCCATCGACAGGAAACCGTTGTGCAGCCAATAGCGCGCCATCGGAGCGCCATGCGCGCACTCACTCTGCGCAATCTCGTTCTCATGGTGCGGGAAAATCAGGTCGAGCCCGCCAGCGTGAATGTCGATCGTCTCGCCCAGCACGGCCTTCGCCATCGCCGAGCACTCGATATGCCAGCCCGGCCGCCCCTCACCCCACGGGCTGTCCCAGCGCGCCTCTTTCGGCTCGCCCGGCTTTGCAGCCTTCCACAGCGCGAAGTCCGCCGGATCCTTCTTGCCCGCGTCCACTTCCACGCGCGCGCCCGCGATCATGTCGTCGCGATTGCGGCCCGACAGCTTGCCGTAGTCCGCCATCGACGGCACGTCGAACAAGACGCCGTCCTTGCCCGCATAAGCGTGCCCCTTGGCCACCAGCGTCTCGATGATCTCGATCATGCCGCCGATGTGCTCGGTCGCGTGTGGTCGGAATGTCGGCTCGATCACCCCCAGCGCCGCCATGTCGTCGCGATAGATCTGCTCGAATTTCGCGGTGATCTCGGCGATCGGCGCACCCGTTTCCGCCGCCGCGGCGATGATCTTGTCGTCCACATCGGTGATATTGGCGGCATAGACCACGTTCTCGGCGCCATACCGCGCCCGCAGCAGGCGAAACAGCACGTCGAAGGCCACCGGGGGCCGCGCATTGCCGATATGGGCGTAGGAATAGACCGTCGGTCCGCACACATACATCGTCACCCGCTGCGGGTTTTGCGGCGAAAAGAGCTGCTTTTCGCGTGTCAGCGTATTGTGAAGGCGGATGTCCATAAGACCGGTCTTTTCGTTCCGTTAGGAATATTCAATAAGGGTTTGCGATTGCAGCAATTGGCGTTTCGCCGTGAGGCGCCTATGTGTCACGCACGTCCCGTCCGGGCAATGTGGGCCGGGGAACACTTCAAAACAGGGTGTCTTGGCGCCCAATGGCTCTGAAACCGTCGTGGTTTCCAGCCCGAGTAACGAAAGGGACGGCACATGGACGCCGTGACGAAGGATAAGGCCCAGAAGGACCTGGCCAAGGCCGCCTACGAGCTTTCCCAGCGCCCCTCCCGCGATGAGGCGGAAAATGCTGTCCGCACCCTCATCGCCTGGGCCGGCGACGACCCCAAGCGCGAAGGCCTGATCGACACCCCCGGCCGCGTCGTCGACGCCTATGGCGAATGGTTCAAGGGCTATGGCGAAGACCCGCGCGAATACCTCTCCCGCACCTTCGACGACGTGAAGGGCTATGACGACATCGTCATGCTCCGCGACATCGACGTGGAGTCGCACTGCGAACACCACATGGCGCCCTTCCTCGGCAAGGCGTTCGTCGCCTACATGCCGCTCGACAATGTGGTCGGCATCTCCAAGATCGCGCGCGTTGTGGAAATCTACGCCAAGCGCCTGCAGACGCAGGAGACCATGACTTCGCAGATCCTCAACTCGATCCAGGACGTGCTTAAGCCGCAGGGCGTCGCCGTGCTGATCGACGCGAAACACGAGTGCATGACCACCCGCGGCGTACACCACCCGAACGTCTCGACGATCACCACGCAGTTCTCCGGCGTCTTCCGCTCCGACAAGGAACTCCGCGAACGCTTCCTCCGCATGGCGGGCAAGTAGGCCGGCGCCGCCGGGCGCTCGCCCGGCAGCCAGCCTCACTCAGCAATGACGATGTCTCCGCTCTGGAGCGGACGCGCGTAATCCGCATAGGGCAGCTCGATGCCCGTGAAGTTCACCGGTATCCCCGCACATTGCAGCGGCTCGGGCCGGTCACAGACCTGGAAATGCAGGTGCGGCTCAGTCGAGTTGCCAGACGATCCCAGCTTCCCGACGACCTGCCCGGCCTCGACCACATCGCCGACCTTCACAGCCACACTGCCCGCCTTCAGATGTGCGTAAATCGAGAACTCGCCATTGCCGTGGTCGATGGCGACGTAGTTTCCGCCAATAGCATCCGGATCTGCCGTGATCAGCTGCATCTGATAGGCGCCCGAACGTTCGGCATAAGCATCAACCGTCTCCCCCGGCTGCCTCAGCGTTGCGGGGTCCTCGGCGAGGTCAGCCTTCACATCCACAACCTTTCCATCGGCCGCGGCCAGCACGTCGGCGCCGTAGGCATAGAAATCCTCGAAAGCTGTCCCGGCCCCGCGATACGAACGCGTTCCGTCGCCCAAGCGCACGATATCGAACGCAAACTCCTCCGGCAGCGCCCAACGGTGCGCGGTGTGAGGCGTCGGCCCCACAGCCGAAAACCACAGACCCTTCATCGGAAAGTGGAACACCGTTTTCGACATCTCGGACCTGATCGGCAGACGCGCGCTTGCTTCGATGGTTTTGCCGCCGCGCTCGGCCTGCACCCGCACCTGCAGCGTATCGCGCGCGCCCTTGTAGGCGAAAGGCTGCTGCATCAGCAGCAGCGCCTCGCCCGGGTTCAATGTCGGCCCGGCCAGCTTCGCTCCTTGGGGGATCAGCGCACCCGAGCAGAACTGGAACGCCATGAGGTCCGTCGCGCCTGACGCCTGTACGCGCGGCCCGGACGCTGACAGCGCCTTCAGCTCCGCCCCGGCGATGCGGCGCGTATCCTTCACCTCACCGCCCGACATCAGGTCAACATTCACCGCGACAATCTCGAGGGGCGCCGATCCGGCGTGGGACACGAGAACATTCTGCAGCATCAGGCTCTGCACGCCCCGCCGCGATTCCAGCGGATAGGTGCGCACCTGCTCCACCGGGCAGAACTTCACGGTCACATCATGAGATTTCCCGTCGGCGTAGGCCATCTCGGGCGTCAGGGCAGCCGCCAGCAATCCCGCCGCAACAGCGGCAGAGCAAACGATCTTCATGTCAGTCTCCAGTGTCTAGAAATCGTTGGATGGGTTGGAGGGCAGCCCAACGCGCGGTCGTTTCACGCGCCCGTACGCCCAGGTCAGCAGCAAGTAGAGAAGAACTCCCGTCACGATGGC
>CALRWU020000333.1:0-4426 GCA_943371945.1 Azorhizobium sp. AG788 | reverse complement strand
CAGCCGCCCATCCCTCGGGATGGAGACGGCGACCTGAAGGGGAAGGACCTCACTTTGACTCGTTCTGCGATCCGTACGACCGCCTACCGCCGCTCGCTCGCCATCGGCGCCAGCGCCCTCGCCCTCTGCTTCGCAGCTCCCTTGGCTTTCGCCCAGTCCGGCCCCGCCCCCGCTCCCGACAAGGACACCGTCGTCATCGTCGGCCAGACGATCGAAGAGACACTGCCCCAGGAACTCGCGAAGTACGGATCACAGGTGGAGGTCACCACCTCCGAACAGATCCGCGAAGGCGGTTTCGTGGACGTCAGCCAGACCTTGCAGATGACCACGCCCGGCCTGTTCCTTGCCCCCCGCAACGGGCCCTTCAGCTATCTCGATATCTCGCTTCAGGGCTCACGCACGCAGGACATACTGTTCCTGGTGGATGGGGTTCGGGTCAACAACCGGCTCTACGCCACGACGATCACCGACACCCTCCCCGCCAGCATGGTGGAGCGGATCGAAGTGCTGAAAGGCGGCCAGAGCCTCTACTACGGAACTCAGGCCGCCGCTGGCGTCATCAACGTGGTCACCCGCGGCTACACCGATGACTTCAACGGCACGGTCTCGGTCGGAGCAGACACCAACGACTCGACGCATGTCGATGGCTATGTCCGCGGCGCGGCTGGCCCCGGCAACTACGTGCTGTACGCCTCGCAGGACAAGTCCTCGGGCTTTGAAGCCTTCGACGCCTACCAACCTTCGGCGACCGACCGGAATCGCGGCTACGACGTCAAGAACATCGGCGGCAAGTACCGCTTCGATGCGACCGACCGGCTCTCATTTGATGCGCGCTACCAGTTCACCGACGGCCGTCTCGACTACGCCAACCCGATAAGGACCGCCTACGCCAAGAACGAACGCGAGGTGCAGATCGCCAGCCTCGCCGCCGACTGGCGTGCAACCGACGAGATCCAGGTTCTTGCCAAGGGCTATTACCACTGGTGGGACAGCCACTACACCACGATCGAAAATGTCTCGGGCGGCGGCACGACGCTGGTCGACGACAACCTGTTCTGGGGTTTCAACGACAAGGGGATCAACGTCCTCGCCAAGATGAACTTCGGCGGCGGCTTCGAATACGTCGCCGGCTACGACTTCCAGCAATACTCAGGTCGCGATGACGTGCTCCTGATCCGCGAGCAGGAAGAACAAGTGAACGCCGTATTCGCGCAGGTCCGCACCACCGACGACCTGATCAAGAATGGCGCCTTTGCGGCGGGCGTTCGCTACAATGACACCGGCGGATCCACGACCACGGTCTGGAACGTCTCCGGCCGATACGACTTCTCTCCGCAGCTTTATGTGCAGGGCGTCGCGGGCACATCGTTCCTGTTGCCGACCGCCGAGCAACTCTACGCCATCGATCCGTTCGATCCGTTGGGCAACCCGAACCTCGAGCCAGAAGAAAGCAGGAGCATCAACGCTTCCATCGGCGGCGCCATCGATCCGGACGGCGCCTTCTCGTGGCAGGTCACCGGCTTCGCACGCGACATCGACAACCTGATTTCGGATGCCGCCTTCGCGGACGTCGGCCTCGACCCCGCCGCGCTCTATCCCGATATCGATCCGTCCTTCTACGCCAACGGCATCTTCTTCAACGTGCCCGGCAAGGTGCAGGTCCGTGGCTTCGAACTCACCGCCCTCGCCGACCTCGGCAATGGCTGGACGGGTCAGGCCAGCTACACCAACACCAAGTCGGAGACCGACAGCTCCAACGCGCAACTCGCGCGCATTCCGAAGGATTATCTGAAGGCCGCCGTCAGTTATGAGTCGCCCGACAGCGGATGGGGCGCCGACGCCAGCCTGCTCTATACCGGCGAACAGCGCGCCAACGTCTCTGGCTTCGGCTCGCAGAATTATGGCGACTACACCGTGGTCGATCTCGCCGCCCATGTGTTCATCGACGCCGCCCAAAAGCACAAGCTCACCGCGCGCCTGGAGAATGCCTTAGACGAGGACTACGCCACCCGCGCCAACTCGGCCCTGGTGGACGGTACGACAACCGGCCAGCGCTTCCTCTACCATTTCCGCGGCGTGCCGCAGACCTTCCACGTCACCTACACTTACGCTTTCTAGGGGGACGGGCCGCTGTCTCCGGACTCCCCTCCGGAGGCAGCCAGCGGGAGGCAATCGTGATCATCAGGCCGCTCATCATCCTGCACCGCTATGTCGGCGTCGTGCTGGGCGTGCTCATGACGGTGTGGTGCCTGTCCGGCTTCGTCATGATGTACCAGCCCTATCCGGAGACAACGTCTGCTGAGCGTCAGGCAGGCCTTGCGCCGCTTGACCTCTCACAGTGCTGCGCCCGGACGCCGCTCGCCGAGGACGCGACGGCGGCGAGCTACCGTGTCGAAATGCTGAATGGCACAGCGGTTCTGCGCACGACCGGCCCCGACGGGCCGAAGACCTACGAACTGGCGACCGGCGCAGAACTCGTCAAACTCTCGGAAGCCGCCGTGAGACAAGCGGCGGAAACCTACGCCGCCGGCAACGGCGTCAAAGGCGCTATCACCGAAATCGGAACCTTGAGCGTCGACCAGTGGTCCGTCCAGGGCGCGAAGCGCTGGCAACCGCTTTGGCGCGTCGTCTTCGATGATCCCGCCGGCACATGGATCTATGTCAACGGCAAGACCGGCGAGATCATGCAGGACGTCAACGGCCATGAGCGTTTCTGGAACTGGCTCGGCGCCATCCCACACTGGCTCTACCCAGCCGTGCTGCGCGAGAACACGCCGCTGTGGACACAGGTGGTGATCTGGTCGTCCGCCATCGGCTGTTTCCTCGTCATCACCGGCATGATCATCGGCTTCGCTCGCCTGCGCGGAAAGTCCGGCAAGTGGTGGCCGTACAAGCGCCCGATGTGGATGCTGCACCACATCTTCGGCACGTTCGCTGGCATCCTCGTCCTCACCTGGACGTTCTCCGGCCTGATGACTATGTCGCCCTGGGGCCTGCTCGAAAGCGAAGGCGTCATCAGCCGCGCTGACCTAGGCGGCGCAATGACCTGGAAGGACATGCGCGCCTCGATCGAAGCCATCAAGCGCGACGAGACCGCCAACCTCGTCGCCATCCGCGCCGCGCCGCAGCTCGGCAAGCCGATCGTCTTCGCTCAGCAGTCCGACGGCAGCGAAGTGCGGTTCGACCCTAAAGGCCGCGCACCCTTCACCCGGCCGCAACTCGAAGCCAGCCTCTCAGCAAAGGGCGGCTTGTTGGCCTCCGGCAAAATGGAAGAGCTGACGACGGAGGACGACTACTATTACGGGCACAAACAGGCGGTCGACCTGCCCGTCTATCGTGTGACGCTGACCGACCCCGAACAGACGCGCGTCTACTTCAATGCGAAGACCGGCGAGCTCGAACGCCTCGCAGACGGCACATCGCAGCGCTATCGCTGGTTCGAAAGCGCCCTGCACAGCCTCGACTTCAGCTTCCTGCGCGCCCGCCCTGTCTGGGACATCGTCACGCTCATCCTGCTCGCCGCCGTGACCATCGCCTGCGCCACCGGCGCCTGGCTCTCCTTCACCCGCATCGGCGCGGACGTCTCACGCGTGAAGAAGTTCTTCCAACGCAAGTGACGCACATGATTCATGGATCCGCGCCCACGCTCCTCCTCCTGTTGGGCAGGCCCATGCAAACTGCCGCCGCGGGCCTCATGGTTCGCGGCGGCTTCTTGCCTGGTGAAGCTTAGTCGAGTTCGAGTGTGTCAATCGCGGTACACGAGACGTCGAGAACGCTGGCCTCAACTCGCACGGTCGAGATCACGCCGTCCTGCGTAAGCAGGACATAGCGCGCCGACCGCTCGCCCAGGAACAGCGTCGGCTCATACGACATCAGACCGAGCGCACGCGCGAGCGACAGGTTTCCGTCCGAGAAAAACTGGAGCTTCCCAGCAGGATCCGCCTCCTTCGACCACGTGTCGATTGCAAACGGGTCGCTGGTGACAATGCAGGCCAGATGCGTCACCCCGCCATGCCGAAGACGCGTCGCGTTCGCCACAAGGTTTGGCAAATGACGTCCCGTGCAGATCGGGGTGAAGGCGCCGGGCATGCCGACAATCACCCCGCGTCCGACTGCGAATAGCTCGCTCGCTACGTAGGTACGGATTTCTCCGTCCACCATTTTTCCGAGCTTCACGTCGGGGAGACGCTTGCCGATAAGGCTGTGAGGTTTTTCCACCATGATGCGCGATCCTGTGATCGGAAGATCGCACGCATCCGTCTGAAATCAGTTAAGCCTGACCCTCAAAATGTTCAGGAAGGTCGCTTCGGCGCGCTCTAGATCTCGTCGACGGGAAACCGATACAGCCGGCCGCAGAACTGGCAGTCCGCCGTGATCGCGCCATCGGCCTCCGCCAGCTCGACGATCTCCTCACGCGGCATCTGGC